>CALPUT020000021.1 GCA_943326825.2 Chryseobacterium gleum
AAGTGTGATTGGTGCTGGAACCCCTGTTTTAGAATTAACGGATATTTCATCTTTAAAATTAAACATCTCTGTTCCTGAAAGAGACATATTAAAATTTGTTGTTGGACAAGAAGTTACTGTAAACGCAGATGTTTATGGAAATAAACACTTTTCAGGGAAAGTTTCTAACATTTCTGTTAAAGCAGATGCTAGTCATAACTTCAAAGTCGAAGTGTTAATTAAAAATTCAACTGAAAATAGATTAATGGCTGGAATGTATGGTTCTGTAATTTTAAAAAATTCAAAAACAGTTAATGCATTATCGATTCCTAGAAAAGCATTATTAGGTTCGTCAAAGGAACCTCAAGTTTATATCGTTAGAAATGGTAAAGCGAAGATTGTATCATTTACTGCAGGAACAAGTGACGGTGAATACATCGAAGTAATAGATGGTTTGACTAAAAAAGATTTAATTGTAATCAAAGGTCAAATAAATATTCAAGACAATTCAAATGTTATGATTAAGTAATAAAAAATTAAATATGACAATTACAGAATTAGCAATTAAAAGACCTTCCTTAATCATTGTAATTTTTACAATATTAATAGGTGGTGGTTTATTGAGTTACAACCAACTCAGTTACCAATTATTACCAGACTTTTCACCTCCTATACTTACCGTAACAACGCCTTATCCAGGTGCATCACCTTCCATCGTTGAGTCTCAAGTAGCAGAACCAATGGAAGATGCTTTAAGTGGTTTAGAAAACATCAATGAGGTTACATCGTTTTCTTTAGAAAATGCTGCTATTACTATGTTGGAATTCAATCATTCAGTTGATTTAGAAACAGCTATGCAAGATGCACAACGTAAAATAGAAAGCATCAAAAGAACATTGCCTGAAGGAAGTGAAACGCCTGTATTAGCGAAAATCGAACCAAATGCTTCACCTGTTTTACAAGTAAGTGCAACCTGTGAAAAAATTGATGATAGGGCCTTTTACGAAATGATGAAAGAAGAAATACTTCCATTATTAAAACAAACGAAAGGTGTTGCTGAAATAAATGTACTAGGTGGAGAAAAACGTGAAGTAAGGGTTAACATTGATAAAGAAAAAGTAAAGTTACTTGGGCTTTCTTTAGCATCAATTAATCAAGCAATTGCCTCAGCTAATATTGAATTCCCTACTGGAAAAGTAAAAGACTTAACTGAACAAATGACAGTTCGTTTGGCTGGAAAATATAAAACAATTGACGACTTAAAAGAATTAATTCTAACATCAAATGGAACATCTACTGTAAAATTAAAAGATATTGCAGATGTTTATGATGGCACTATTGATCAATTGACAGTAAGTAGATTCAATGGAATCAATGGAATTGGTTTGAGAATCAAAAAACAATCCGATGCAAATGCGGTTGAAATGTCTAAATTGACACGTCAAAAGTTTACAGAATTAGAAAAAAAATTCAAAAAAGAGGGATTAAAATTTGTTGTAGCAACAGACACTTCCCTTCCTACAATAGAGGCTGTAAATGCAGTGTTTCACGATTTAGAATTGGCTGTTTTCCTTGTAGCTGCAGTAATGTTAATATTCTTGCATAGTATAAGAAATGCTTTCATAGTTTTAGTTTCTATCCCTGCCTCTTTAATTACAACCTTTATTGCGATGTATTTATTAGGTTATACTTTGAACTTAATGACTTTATTAGCAATGTCTTTAGTAATCGGTATCCTAGTAGATGACTCGATAGTAGTGCTTGAAAACATCTATCGCCACTTATCAATGGGTAAATCAGCCAGACAAGCTGCTTTAGACGGTAGGAATGAGATTGGCTTTACAGCCTTAGCTATCACATTTGTTGACGTTGTAGTTTTTACACCTGTTGTTTTCGTTCAAGGAACTATTTCAGATATCTTACAACAATTCTCCATTGTAGTAGTTATCTCAACATTAATGTCTTTATTCGTATGTTTTACTTTGACACCATGGTTAGCATCTCGTTTTGCTAAAGAAACAATACTTAGAAAAGAAAACCCATTTCACCGAGTATTAATGTGGTTTGAAAGAAGAATAGAAATATTTACAGACCAATATGTTAAATTGGTCGCATGGACACTTAAGCATAAAATAATAACGGCAATTTCGATTGTTGGTTTATTTATGATTTCAGGTATTGTTATGTCAACAGGCATTGTTGGTCAGGAATTTGTCGCTCAAGGTGATCAAGGTAAGTTCATGATTAAATTAAAATATGATAAAAGCACTCCTTTTGCTGAAAATAACTCCATCACATTAGATATTGAGAAAATGATTTTAGCACAAAAAGATGTTAAAATGGTATTCTCAAATGTAGGAGGTCCAAGTGCTGGTATGGGAGCCGCATCTTTTGGAAATGAATCTAGATCAGAATTAACCGTAAAACTTAAAGACCATGTACAAGATAGAATACCAACAGCTGTGTACATGAGTGAAATTCGAAAAGAAATTGAGAAAAAACATGCTGGTTTAGAGGTAAAAGCAATAAATATTGGTATGGTTGAATCAGAAGAAGCTCCTATTGAGATTTTCTTATCAAGCAACAATACAGATTTATTAATGAAAGAAGCGCGTAGATTAAAAGAAGCTATTTTAAGAATGCCTGGTGCAAAAGACCCAACTGTTTCTACTGATGACATCACACCAGAAATCAGAATTGAGCTAGATCGTGAAAAAATGGGACAATTAGGATTACCTATTGCTGTAGTTGGAATGCAATTACAAAACGCACTAACAGGAAATACAGCTTCCAATTATTCTGAAAACGACAATGAATATAATATACGTATCATGATGGATCAAGGAGATCGTAAAAACATAAATGATATCAAAAACATGAGTTTTACCACTACAAAAGGTAACGTCGTTGAATTAGAAGAATTTGCAGAAATCACAATGGGGAATGGATTTGCATCCTTAGAAAGAAAAAACAGATTAAGTTCAACAACAGTGCGTGCTTATGTTTTAGGATCTGCAGCAGGTACCGTAGCATTAAAAATAGATGAATATCTAAAAGCGAGACCTTTGGATGCAAATGTTAAATTAACATGGGGAGGCGAGGTAAAACGTCAAAAAGAAGGTTTTGGCGCCATGGGTTCTGCCATGTTGATTGGATTGATATTAGTGTACTTAATAATGGTTGCATTGTATGATAATTTTATTTATCCTTTCGTGGTTTTATTTTCAATACCAGTTGCATTAATCGGTGCATTATTAGCTTTAAACTTCTCATCTTCAAATATTGGTATTTTCACAATGTTGGGAATGATTATGTTGTTAGGTTTAGTTTCTAAAAATGCCATTTTAATTGTTGATTTTACCAATCACTTAAAAGCAGAAGGCAAGTCAACTTATAATGCTCTTTTGGAAGCCGTAAAAGAACGTATGCGTCCAATCTTAATGACTACAATTGCAATGGTCATTGGTATGATTCCAATTGCTATTGCAAAAGGTTCTGGAGCAGAATGGAAAAATGGTTTAGCATGGGTGTTAATAGGAGGTCTATTAAGTTCAATGTTCTTAACAATTATTTTAGTACCTATGATGTATTATATCGTGGATAGAATTACTGATAAAATTAAAGGCAGAAAAGCAAAAAAAGATGAATTATTAGAAGAATTAATATAACAAATAAAATTTATTAAGAAGGAGATTTTATTTCTTAAAATTAAATACGAAACTACTTTTAAAATTCAAAAGTAGTTTCGTATTTTTGTAGAGTATATTCAATAGAATTTTTAAATTTAATTTATGAGTACAACTGAAAAATTAGAATACAAAGTAAAAGACATCAGTTTAGCTGAATGGGGGCGTAAAGAAATTGTTTTAGCTGAAGCTGAGATGCCAGGTTTAATGGCTTTACGTGAAGAGTTTGGAACTTCAAAGCCGTTAGCTGGTGCTCGTATTGCTGGTTGCTTACACATGACGATTCAAACTGCTGTTTTAATTGAAACATTAACTGCTTTAGGGGCAGAAGTTTCATGGTCTTCATGTAATATCTTTTCAACACAAGATCAAGCTGCTGCTGCAATTGCTGCAACTGGTGTTCCAGTATTCGCATGGAAAGGAATGAATGAGGAAGAATTTGATTGGTGTATTGAACAAACTATTTTTGCTTTTGAAGGTGGAAAACCTTTGAATATGATTTTAGATGATGGTGGTGACTTAACAAATATGGTTTTTGACCGTTTCCCTGAGTTAACTTCTGGAATCAAAGGTTTATCTGAGGAAACTACAACAGGAGTTCATAGACTATATGAAAGAGTGAAAAATGGAACTTTAGTAATGCCTGCTATAAATGTTAATGATTCTGTTACTAAATCTAAATTTGACAACAAATATGGTTGTAAAGAATCTTTAGTTGATTCTATCCGTCGTGCTACTGATGTTATGATGGCAGGTAAAGTTGCTGTTGTATGTGGATATGGTGATGTTGGTAAAGGTTCAGCTGCTTCATTAAAAGGTGCTGGAGCTAGAGTAATTGTTACTGAAATCGATCCAATTTGTGCTTTACAAGCTGCAATGGACGGATTTGAAGTTAAAAAATTAGATACTGTTGTTGGTTTAGGTGATATCATCGTAACTACAACTGGTAACAAAGATATCGTTGTTGGTCGTCATTTCGAAAATATGAAAGACAAAGCGATTGTTTGTAACATCGGTCACTTCGATAACGAAATCGATATGGCTTGGTTGAACCAAAACCATGGTAACACCAAAAACACTGTTAAACCGCAAGTAGATATATATACTATCAATGGAAAAGATGTTATCATTTTAGCTGAAGGTCGTTTAGTAAACTTAGGTTGTGCAACTGGTCACCCTTCATTTGTAATGTCTAATTCTTTCACGAACCAAACGTTGGCTCAAATCGAATTATGGCAAAACAGTGCAAACTATGAAAATCAAGTGTACATGTTACCAAAACACTTAGATGAAAAAGTTGCATTATTACATTTAGCTAAAATCGGTGTTGAATTAGAAGTTCTTTCTGATGATCAAGCTAATTACATCGGTGTAAAAGTAGAAGGGCCTTACAAAGCTGAACACTACAGATACTAGGACAAAATTTTAAATTGTAGGTTTTGAATTTATAATTTGAATACTAATATTTAAAGGGATCTCAATTGAGGTTCCTTTTTTTGTGGCTCAATATTTAATGTATTATTATAATAAGATGTTTTAAAATGAATCAATGTAGAAAGGTATCAGCTTCTAAATATTAATTATTAATTTTTTTTAAGATGCTTAGTTTTGACTATAAGTAGGTGATTATATTTTGCTGAAATTTAAGTTTTCGATAAGCGAAGTATTGCAAATAAGTTTCACCTGGAATATTAATTATTTTTTTATCTTTTTAATATTTTTTGTTGTTTATAACAAACTAAACAACTTTGATAGGATTATGATATATTAAAAAAAATCATTTTACTGAAATTTATTGTTGATTTGAAATAATTAAAATATCAATCCACCTCAACCAACTCATTAATCTTTCCTAACAACTCCTCACGTTTTGCAGTAAATTTTGAAAGCTCCATTTTTCCAACTATACCTTTTCGTTTATATGACTGGAAATTAAGCATGTATTTGTATGCGATTAAACTAAATAAAGGTCCAATTAATAAAAAATAAATAAAACCTAACCAATAGCTTGGATAAACGAAATGGTATAAAACAAAAATATATGGAATGTTTAATGTTCCCCAGATCAATTTTCCCATCATCAATTTTACTGAACTCCAGAAAACTCTGCGTTTGAATGTTTTTTCGGTGAATTTCTTGGTGACGATGTATGGAATTATTCCATGCATAATTCCAATCAATGCAAAAGGCCACATGAAAATTAAAAACAGTAATTCTTTCATGCGAGATTTTTTTGTTAACGCATCAAAGACATAGTTTTCTTGTAATTTGAATCGATTTAAAAGTAAAAAATAGCCATCGATTTCCTTTTTTAATTTTACTAATTCTTCGCTATTATCTAGATCTTGTTCGTTCATCCATAGTGCTAATTTACGCGAATAATTCCATCGTTCTTTTAATGAAATTGAATCATCATGCGAATCAGCATTCATTCCTTTTCTAGTTAACATCATCACATTTTCATGAAATGAAGCCCAATCTTTATTTTCAACGTGGGTAATTTGTTCTTGCATTAACTTTTCTATTCGCTTCGTTAATGTGTTGATCACATGATTTGGGTTTTCTGAAAATTGCTCTTTGTAATCATTCAAGCAAATTTTATCAGAAGCAGAAATCAATAATTCACTTTGCATTTTACTAGGTTCCGTGTAATTACAGCCTATAGCAGCGATGTAAACTTTCTTTTTCCAATTCATATCTTCCAGGGCCATGAAGCCAATTCTCACAGCGCCTTTTTTAACAGGTTTTAATCTTCTTATAAATACATCATCTGTAAAACCCTCTCCGAAAATCAATAAATTTCGGCCAAAAGATAAGATTCTTGAACAGCGTTTAAATACAGCTTCGTTTTTTCTTTTTGTGTCATCACCGTCTAATTGTCTGTATATTGGTAACATATGAGAGGCCCATAAAACGGGTTTTAATAACCCTTTAAATACATCAGAACGTGTCATAAAAAACACAATTGGTCTAAAAGTAGTTGCTATAACTAATGGATCCATGAAGGATGCTGCATGGTTGCTAACATAAATTGTTCTTCCATAAAATTGCTTAGGACCATTTACTCCAACTTTTCTTTTGTAATAAAAGGGTATCGAAATTCGTAATGTAATAAAAAGCAAAAAGTAAAAAAAGCGCATCATATTTTGTCGAATTTTGATTTGCAAAAGTAAAGAAAATTCAAATAGGTTTTTTGTATAAATAAGTTAATAAAAAGTCAATATGGAAAACATTTTGAGAGTGTGATAAATTCGACAATAATGTACTTTAACTTAGTAGAAAATAGTGTAAATGAAAACAATTGGAATTTTTTGCGGAGGATTTTCTTCTGAATTCGATATATCAATCAAAAGTGCAACAACAATATTAAATAATTTTCCAGATGGTTACAACGTTTTCTTGATCGAAGTGAAACGTGAAAACTGGACTGCTAAATATAAAGATGGGGAATACCAATTAGATTTAAATTCGTTGAGTTTTAATGTAGGTAGTGAAACGATTTCATTGGATTATGGTTTGACTTATATTCATGGAAACCCTGGTGAAAATGGAAAAATTCAAGCTTTCTTAGAAATGAAAGGAATTCCTTGTATTAATTCTGGTGCTTTAGCTTCTGAATTATCTTTCGATAAATGGTATTGCAACCAATTTTTAAAAGGATTTGGAATTCCAGTTGCAAAATCATTGTTTTTAACTTCTCCAACTGATTTTTCTATTGATGAAATCGTGGAAGAATTAGGTTTACCTTTATTTGTAAAACCTTCAGATTCTGGTTCGAGCTATGGAATCTCTAAAGTGAAAACGAAAGAAGAAATTGCAGCGGCTATAGAATTTGCATTTAAGGAAGGAAATACAATTGTAATCGAATCTTTTTTAGATGGAACGGAAGTTACATGTGGTGTTTACAGAAGTAATCATCAACTTTTAGCATTGCCTTTAACTGAAATTGCAACTGAAAATGAATATTTTGACTATGAAGCGAAATATCTGGGACAATCACAAGAAATTACTCCTGCTCGAGTTTCAGATGAAATTAGAGATAAAGTTCAGGCAGCAGCTAAAAGAGTGTATCAATTATTGCAGTTAAAATCGATTTCAAGAATTGATTTTATGATTGTGAATGATGTTCCTCATGTTATAGAGGTGAATACAACTCCTGGTTTTTCTCCAGCGAGTATTGTTCCTCAAATGATAGCAGCTGAAGGAAAAACAATCAAACAATTTTGGGCCGAGATTTTTGCAAGTGAAATGAAATAGAAACTAGATTCTTATATATAAGAATCTAGATGGTAATCATTCAATTTAGAATTTATTTATACATAAAATAAAAATAATGAAAAGCTTAATAATATTAATTTCAATTCTTTCTTTTAGTGTTTTTGGGCAGAAGGAAGCGAAAGAACAAGAGGCATTTGAATTGTCTCAAAAAGCGATTGAATTAATGGATTTTGGAAAGGTTGATCAATCGATTACTTTGTTGGAAAAATGCATCACGTTGGATCCGACAAATTTCAATTATCCATATGAATTAGGGTATGCTTATAAGCTTCAAAGAGATTATCAGAATGCAATTTTGACCTATAAAAAAGCGGTAAAATACAAAGATGCAACTGATCAATGTTATCAAATGTTGGGAAATGTATATGAAGCATCTGGAGATTTAGAAGGTGCTTTAAAATCTTATAAAAAAGGATTGAAAAAATTTCCTAAATCAGGCAAATTATATTATGAAATAGGTAATATTCAAGTAGATAAAAGTGAAGCTTTGAAATATTATGAAAAAGGTATAAATGCGGATCCTTCTTACCCAACAAACTACTATGTTTTGGCTAAATATTTTTTAACTCAAACCAAAGTGGAAATGTGGGGAATGATCTACGGAGAATTGTTTATGAATATTGAAAGAGGTTCAGCAAGAACGGAAGAAATTGGAAAATTAATCTACGATAAATATAAATCTGAGTTAAAAGTTTTAGCTCCAAATTCAATTTCTGTAAGTTTTTATAATGCCGTAATTGATGTCAATAATACTTCAAAAATTCCATTTGGAATGAAAGTTTATGAACCACTTTTAATGTTAAGCGCAATTGGAATTGATTCTGTTTCGATTCTAAATATGAATAAAGTTAGAACAGGGTTTACACAAAAATATTTTGAAAGTAATTACAACAAAGAATATCCAAATGTATTATTTGATTGGCAAAAATTATTGATCGATAGTAAGTATTTTGAATGTTATAATTACTGGTTATTAATGAAAGGAAATGATGATGAATTTCATAAATGGTATGTTTCAAATTCAAAAAATTATGATGAATTTATTGTTTGGTTTTCAAAAAACAAATTGTTAATTAATAACCAAAATAGATTTGTTCGTTTTGAAAATTAAAGATGGAAACGTCAATTAATTTTACGATTTCAAAAAAACTTTCAAAACTTTCATTTATCAATGAAACATTATTTCCAACTTCAGTTTACGATGCTAAAACGTCTGTTTTCAGAAGTGAGAATTAATCCTGTTTTTGGAATTGTTTTATCAGTAATCTTGTTTGTTTTGGCTTCGATTTTACTTTTTGAAAAGACCTCTTATGCTAATTATATATATTGTTTCATTTCAATTAGTTTGACATCACGATTAAGTGAAGTCAAACGAACGACATTTTTAAAGATTTGTTTTGAAAAATTAAATTATTATCAGTTAAGAATAATTGAAAATAGTGGTGCAAGCTTACCTTTTGTTATTTTCTTAGTATACAAGTTTCAATTTATTTTAGCGATCGTTTTATTTATTTTCAGTATTCTTTTATCGTTTGTCAATTTCGAAAATAAATACAATTTCACATTATTCACACCATTTAAGAAAAATCCGTTTGAATTCATTATTGGTTTTAGACGAGCTTTTTTACTTATACTTGGCGCTTATTTATTAGCTGGAATTGCGGTTCAAGTTGGAAATTATAATTTAGGAATTTTCGCTTTAGGATTTTTACTCGTATTATGTGTTCAATTCTACGGAATCGATGAGAATGAATTCTATGTTTGGGTTCATGCAAGAAGTTCAGCTGAATTTTTGAAGTATAAATTAAAATTTTCAATCCTTCACTCATTCATTTTATCAGCACCTTTGATATTATTCTTGTTGCTGTATTTTCCTTCAAAAGCACTTGCGCTCATAGTTGTCTTTATGCTTGGTCAAATAATTAGTTTTCTGTCTATTTTGGCTAAGTATTCAAAATATCCTCAAAAAGTAGATTTACCAATGAGTTTATTAATAGCAATGTCAATAATGCTTTTTCCGACGTTATTGATTTTGATTCCTTTTCTATTTAAGAAAGCTACTAACAATCTAAAAGTTATTCTAAAATGATTCAATTGAATGAGATTTCCAAGTCGTATGGAAGCCACAAAATATTAAAATCGATTTCTTTTATGTTTGAAAAAGGGAAAGTTTATGGAGTCGTTGGTGAAAATGGAGCAGGGAAGACGACTTTATTTAAATGTATTGCGGGCATTGAATCATTTGAAGGTTCAATCAACAGTGATTTTGAAATTTTAAAAAATAAATTGGGCTTTCTGCAAACGGATAATTTCTTCTTTCCGAAAATTACAGGCGAAGAGTATTTACAGTTGTTATGCAATGCAAGAAAAGTCAAAACACCTAATTTTAACGAAAAGAATATTTTTGAATTGCCTTTAAATCAATATGCGATTTCGTATTCAACAGGAATGAAGAAGAAATTAGCTTTAACGGGAATTTTACTTCAAAACAATGATGTCTTTATTTTGGATGAACCATTTAATGGAGTAGATATTCAGAGTAATATTATCATTACTGAAATTATTCAAAAATTAAAATCCTTAAATAAAACGGTTATTATTTCATCCCATATTTTTTCAACTTTAAACGATACATGTGATGAGATTTTACATATTAAAGAAGGAACAATTTCTCAACATGTTCTAAAATCAGATTTCAGTCTTTTAGAAGAAGAGATGAAAACGTTTATGATTGGTGATAAAATTGAACGATTAGGATTAAAATAAAAAAGGAGCTGTCCAGAAATATTAATTTAAACCATAGAAGTAATTTAAGTCAATATAAGTTAACTTACATCTAACTGAATAATAGTTTATTAATTAAAATTATTTGAAACTTATATTTTCTAATAATCCCTTAAATGGTTTATTTAAAACAAAGGGCGTCCTTTTCGGACACCCTATTTACTTGTGATATTAATTATTATATTTTTTAATTTGTCAATTCATCTAAGATTTGAACTTTTCTGTTTTTTCTGCCTCTGATTTTATCAGAAATACGATCTACAGAATAATACATTAGGGGAACTAATATAATTGTCAAGAACATTGAGCTTAATAATCCACCGATCAATACCCAAGCTAAACCATTTTTCCATTCTGCTCCAGAACCTTTGGCAATTGCAATTGGAATCATACCGATAACCATCGCGATAGTTGTCATTAAGATTGGACGCATACGTTCTCTTACTGCTTCAAGAAGTGCATTGTAAGTTGATTTCCCTTCTGCTTTCAAGTGGTTAGTAAAATCGACAATTAAAATCGCGTTTTTAGAAACTAAACCTAATAACATAATCATACCTAACATTGTAAAGATTCCAATATTAGATGATGAGAAATTTAAGGCTAATAATGCACCAATTAACGCAACAGGAATTGAGAATAATACAACGAAAGGATAAATGAAGTTATCATACAATGCAACCATGATTAAGTAAACCAAGATTAAACCAATCAACATTGCAGACCCCATGGCACCAAAACCTTCTTTTTGACGTTTTACTTCACCTCCCCATGTTAATCTAACATTTTTATCAAGAGGTTTTGCTTTTAAATATTTTTCAATTTTAACAGCAACAGTTCCAGCTGCAGAACCTAAGACGTATGCTCGAACAGTAGTAGAACTTAGTCTGTTTTTTCTTTCTAATGATGCAAATCCATTGCCTAAAGTTATTTCAGCAAATTCTTCTAATTCTACTACATTTCCTTTTGTTGTTGTGAAACTCATGTTTTTGATATCTTTGATATTTTTACGATCTCCTTGATCCATCATGATTCTGATATCATATTCATTATCATTTTCAGAGTAATTAGATTCTGTATTACCAGTTAATGCATTTTGTAATTGCATTCCAACTAATGCGATTGGTAATCCTAATTGTCCCATTTTTTCACGATCCAATTCAACTCTAATTTCTGGAGTAATATCGTCTGTAGAAACAGTTGGATCTTTTGCTCCAGGAATTTTTAAAATTGCTTCTTTCAAACGACGAGCTTCTTTCATTAGTAAATCGGTATCATTACTTGATAAGAAAATCTCAATTGGCGCTTCTTCTGATTCAACCATACCGATGTTAATTGCTTTTACTTCTAAACCAGCATGTTTTTTCTCGATTTGTTTACGTATTTCATTCATGTAAACAGCTGTTGGAATTCTATCTTGAACATGGTCTTTTAATTTAACCGTTAATTCAGATCGAGATTCATTTCCAAAAGATGCGGCACCCATTCCAGAACTTGGTCCACCGACATTTGAGAATACCATTTTCACGTCTTTTTGGGCTAAAATCATTTTCTCAATGTCCAAAGTGATAGCGTTGTTTTCTGCAAATGGCGTACTTTTATCGTATTTCAGTTTAATCATGAATTTACCTTGATCACCTTGAGCAACGAATTCTTGACCAACAATTCCTGTTGACATTACAACACCAGAAATTATGAATAAACCTAAAATAGATACTAATGTTATGATTTTATGTTTTAATGACCAAGCAACTAATTTCACATATTGATCAGTGAAAATTTCAATTCTGCGCTCGAACCACATTAATATTCTGTGGAATGGATTTTCTCTTCTCAATTTTGTTTCTTTTGCGAAACGAGATGCTAACCAAGGTGTTAATGTGAAACATACAAATAACGACATCAAGGTAGAAATTACTACTACGATAGAGAATTGTTGTAAGATGTCAGAAATAGTTCCTTGTACGAATACAACTGGCGTAAATACCACGACATCAACAAAAGTAATCGCTAGTGCAGTGAATCCAATTTCATTACGACCATCCAATGCTGCTTGTCTAGCAGTTTTACCCATAGATAAGTGACGATAAATGTTTTCAAGTACAACGATTGAATCATCCACCAAAATACCGATAACTAAAGACATTGCTAATAATGTCATTAAGTTTAATGTATAACCTAATAGGTACATCGCGATGAATGTTGTAATCAAGGAAGCAGGTATAGAAACTAATACAATGAATGCATTACGTATACTGTGTAAGAAGATTAACATTACAGCAGCAACTAAGAATACAGCTAATTCCAAATCATGAAACACTGCATCTACTGCTTCAATTGTTGGTAAAGATGTGTCTGTTGCAACAACAAATTTTAATCCTTCTTTTTTGAATTTAGATTCTAATTCAGTGAATTTTTGTCTGGTCAATTTTGACATTTCAACTGCATTCGCATCTGATTGTTTTTTGATCCGTAAACCAATTCCATTGACACCGTTGAATCTACTTACAGTCAATTGATCAATCGTTCCATCGTAAACATCTGCGATATCTTTTAATTTTACAGTTGAAGTTCCATTTGAAGAAAGAATCAATTCTTTTAAGTCATCAATCGTTTTATATTTACCAGCTAAACGAACAGTCATTTGTTCCGATAAATCTTTTACTTTTCCAGTTGGAAACTCAATATTAGCAGAAGCAATTGCTTGGTTGATAGAAGCTAAAGAAAGTCCAAGTAACTTCACTTTTTCTTTATCAATGTTTACTCTAACTTCACGTTTTTCACCACCTAATACATTAATCTCAGCAACACCTTTTGTTTGTTTCAAAAGAGGAAGAATTTCTTCTTTCATCATTTCGTAAAAAGCACGATCATCAATTTTTTCACACGTTGCACTTACTTGTAAAACAGGAGAAGCATTAGGCTCAATTTTCGCTAATACTGGAGTTTCACTTCCGTCCGGTAATGTTCGTTTAATACTTTCAATTTTACGTTGTGCATCTTGCATTGCTGTTTCTAAATCAACAGAGTGATTGAATTCCAACATTGTAATAGATGCATTTTCTAAAGAGAAGGAAGTTACTTCATTAATGTTTTCTAGACCACTTAAGGCATCTTCCATTGGTTCTGAAACCTGTGATTCTACAATCGATGGTGAAGCTCCAGGGTAAGGAGTTGTAACTGTTAATATTGGAGGTGAAAAATCTGGTAATAATTGGTAACTAAGTTGATTGTAGCTTAACATACCACCACCGATTAATATTGTAAAGATTACAATAATTAACGATGGTCTTTTAATTGCTATTTCTGTAATTGTCATCTTGAATAATTTTAAAATTATTTAGTCATTACATTTGAGTTGTTTTGAATGTTGATTTGTCCTTTGATAACTATAATATCATTTTTAGTCAAACCATCTACTACTTCAACATATTCTCCATCGCTAGTTCCAGCTGTGAAAGAAACGATTTTCGCTTTCCCATTTCTTACAACATAAACTTGTGGTTCTTTTGAAGATCCTAATAATGCTTTTCTTGGAACAGATAAAGCATTTACAGTTTTTGAATTTTTAAGGATAACAGATCCATACATTCCAGCCATTAATCTATTTTCCGTTGAATTTTTGATTAGTACTTCTGCTTTAAAGTTATGACTAGCATCTGCTTTAACAGAAATGTTTGAAACTTTACCGGCGAAAGGCTTGTTTCCATAAACATCAGCGTTTACAGTAACTTCTTGACCAATATTAAATTTTAAAATATCTCTTTCTGGAACTGAAATGTTTAATTTTAATGAAGAAATATCTGTTAATTCTAAGATTGGAGTTCCTGGTCCAACAACACTTCCTAAATCAATCATCTTTTTAGTAACAACACCTGAGAAAGGAGCTGAAATTGTAGAATTACGCATTTGTTTCTTTATCTGCTTGATTTGCGTTTCAGCTGATTTTAAAGCTAATTTTGTTTTTTCTTGTTGTACTCCTGAAATAGCATTTTCTTTCGCTAAAAAACTATTACGTGCATCATCATTACGTTGACTTTCTGCACTAATTTCAGCGTTTTCCAATTGAATAGAAAGCATTTCATCATCTAATTTTGCTATAAATTGACCTTCAGAAATTTTATCCCCTTCTTGAAAACCTAATTTAATGACTTTACCAGAACCGTCAGAACCGATTGTGTTTTGTCTGAACGGATCAAATGTTCCCAAGAATGAAAAGGAATTTTCAAATGAATGAAAAGCAGGATTTGTAACATCTACTAAAATTGCAGCAGTAGTGTCGTGAATATATAATTTACTTTGAACTTTCTCTTTGTTTGATTTCAATTTCATCACACTGAAAATGATCAAAACAATTGCAATTCCTATAATAGTTATGACTCTTTTATTCATGATTTCTTTAATTATTTAATGTTACCTGTTGCTTTTAATAAATCTAATTCTGCTTGCCTTAACTGCAAATAAGCTACGACGATATTTGTTTGTGCTTGATATAAATCCGTTTCGTTTTTAACTAAATCATTTGAGCTTACAACACCTAGTTCGAATGATGCTTTGATTTGATTGTTGATTGTTTGAGCTAATTTCAATTGTTCTTGACTAATTGAAAGCGAAGTTTTTTGAATTTCAACTTGTTTTTTTGCGTTTTCAATATTCATTTCTAACTGCAAACGAGTGCTTTCCATTTGATTATTTAGTTTGTCAGCTGTGATTTTATTTACTTTTGATTTGTAATATTTTTCAAAGCCATCAAATAATGTCCAATCTAATTTTAACCCTAAAAATGCACCGTTAATTCCTTTTCCAAAGTCAGTTTCAGGGCGCATGTTATAACTGTAATTATATGCTGCATAGAAAGCCAAAGAAGGCAAATAAGCCATATAAATACCGCTTTTTTCTGCAATATTTAATCTTTTTTGAGCCTCAATTAACTGAAGTTCAATTAAGTTGTTTTCCTTCATGTCAGTAATAATAGATTTTTCAACAGAAGAATCAACCTTAACATCAATTTTTTCAGTAATATCTTTTCCGATTAAAATCTTTAAAAAGTTTTCGATTTTATCTTGGTTAGCAATCAATGTTTGTTGTTGGTTTACAAGATTTAAACGTGTAATATTCAGTTTGTCAACTTCTGTTGGAATAACCATTTTTTGATCTACTAACGCTTGCATATTTTTGATCAATTTATCAAGGTTTATTATGTTTTCCTTGATGAAATCCAATTGTTTTTTAGTTGCTTGTAAATTGAAAAAAGTTTGCATTA
>CALPUT020000022.1 GCA_943326825.2 Chryseobacterium gleum
AAAAAAACAGGTCAAATAGTTAAAGATGCTGTGGAAGGAGCAGATGTAGTGACTTCTATTGATAAAGAAATTCAAGAAGTAGCACATTCAGAATTGTATCAACAGTTAAAAGCCAACAATGCAAAAAGTGGTTGTGCAATTGTGATGGATGTAAAAACAGGATTTGTAAAAGCAATTGTGAATTTGACACAAGCTTCAGATGGAGAGTATTATGAATTATATAATTTGGCAATTGGATCGAGAGAAGTACCAGGTTCTACATACAAATTAGCATCATTAATGGCTGCTTTGGAAGAAGGTAAAATCAATATTGATGATACGGTTACTGCTGCATCGAAATATAATTTTTTCGGTAAATCACTATCTGAGGCACATGGAAATGACTATGGTAGAATAACTATTAAGCGAGCATTTGAACTTTCTTCTAATGTCATATCAAAAGTAATTTATAGAGCTTTCAAAGATGAACCTCAAACATTTGTTGATCGATTAAAGCAATTTGGCTTAGGGCAGCCTTTAGGAATTGAATTAGAAGGAGAAGCAGATCCTACTTTGTATGAACCAGGCTCTAAAAGTTGGTGGGCAGGTTCTTTAGCTTGGATGGCTGTAGGATATGAAGTTCGTCAAACGCCATTACAAACATTGGCTTTTTACAATGCTGTTGCAAATAATGGAAAATTTGTTCGACCTCAATTTGTAACAGAAATCAGAAGAGGTTCAGAGTTGGTAAAGAAATTTGATCCATTTGTAATAAAATCTGAAATCTGTTCTAAAAGCACTTTGAAAACCTTGCAAGAATGTCTAGAAGGAGTAATGAAAGACGGAACGGGTAAACGCTTAACTTCTTCATTCTTTAAAATAGCTGGTAAAACTGGAACAGCAGAAATCTTAAATGATGATATGCGTTATGGTGCAAAAGGTGAAAAACGTTATTTAGCTTCATTCGTTGGTTATTTTCCAGTGAGTAAACCTATTTATTCTTGTATTATTTCAATTTCAGCATCAGGTGAAAATATATATGGAGCAACAGTTTCGGGAACAGTTTTCTCAGCTATTGCAAATAAAGTATATGCTACAAGTTTGAAATATCATAGAGCAATAAATGAATCAAAAACGAAAGTATATGATGCTCCTATAGCAAAAGATGGAAATCGCCATGATTTGGTTAATGTTATGAGACGTTTAAAAATTCCATTTAAAAGTTTTGATTATGATGAGTGGATCAACACACATTCAAATGGAAAAAGAATTGAATTAAAAAAACGAACAGTTTTAAAAGGTGTCGTTCCAAATGTCGTTGGGTTAAGTGCCAAAGATGCAGTTTACTTAATTGAAAATATTGGAATGTATGTTTCAATCAAAGGATATGGAACAGTTGTAAGACAATCTTCCCCAGCAGGAACACCTTCATTTCATGGTGGATTAATAGAATTAACGTTAGAATAAATGAAGAATTTAAAAGACATATTATATAGCGTAACATTGACTTCTGTAAAAGGTACTACAGATTTAAATGTAAATGCGATTGTTTTTGATTCTAGAAAAGCAAATGAGAATTCTATTTTCGTTGCTATTAAAGGAACAGCTGTAGATGGACATGACTTTATTTCATCTGTTATTGAAAAAGGTTGTAAAATTATTGTCGCTGAACAACAAGTTGAAGTTTCTGATGAGGTGACTTTAATTGTGACAGATAATACACAGAAATCCTTGGCTATTATGGCTAACAATTTCTTCGATCATCCTTCTGCTAAATTAAAATTGATTGGAGTAACGGGAACAAACGGTAAAACGACAACAACAACATTATTATTCAATTTATTTTCAAAATTGGGTAACAAATGTGGATTACTTTCTACGGTTGTCAATAAAATTGGAGATAAAGATATTGTTTCGACACACACAACTCCAGATCCTGTTGCGTTGAATGAATTATTGAACCAAATGGTTGAAGAAGGTTGTACGCATTGCTTTATGGAAGTGAGTTCACATGCTGTTCATCAACATAGAATTACTGGTTTGAAATTCACAGGAGGTGTATTCACAAATATTACGCATGATCATTTAGATTATCACAAAACGTTTCAAGAATACATTCGAGTGAAGAAAACATTCTTTGATAATTTACCAGCTGATGCATTTTCATTAGTGAATGTAGATGACAAAAACGGAATGGTCATGTTACAAAATACAAAATCTTCAAAATATTCATTTGCTTTAAAATCACCAGCGGACTTTAAAGTGAAGGTGTTGGAAAATCAATTCTCAGGTTTGGTGTTAAATCTCTGTGGAACCGAAGTTTGGTCAAGATTAATTGGAGATTTCAATGCTTATAATTTAGTTGCTGTTTATGCAGTAAGTGAATTGTTAGGCGAAGAGAAATTGGAAGTATTAACTGTACTAAGCAATTTAGAATCAGTTGAAGGTCGTTTCCAATATACGACAAGTGAAAAAGGGATAACTGCAATTGTAGATTATGCACATACGCCTGATGCTTTAGAAAATGTTTTAAAGACAATTGACAATATTCGCACGAAAAACGAGACAGTCTATACAGTTGTTGGTTGCGGAGGTGATAGAGATAAAGCAAAACGTCCAAAAATGGCTGGAATTGCTTGTGAAATGAGTGATAAAGTGATTATTACATCTGATAATCCTCGTTCAGAAGATCCAAAAGTAATTATTGAAGAGATGATGGAAGGTGTAGAAGGTTTGCACTTTAAAAAAACATTGTCAATTGAAGATAGAGAACAAGCCATTAAAACGGCTGTTTCAATGGCTGAAAAGGGAGATATTATTTTGATTGCTGGTAAAGGGCATGAAAAATACCAAGAAATAAAAGGGGTGAAACATCACTTTGATGATATGGAAACAGTAACTAATTTATTTAAAAAACTAGAGAAATAATGTTATACTATTTATTCAAATACTTAGACTCAATGAACGTTCCAGGTGCTGGGTTGTTTCATTATATTTCTTTCAGAGCTGCAATGGCATTGATTACTTCATTGATCGTTTCTATTTTTTTTGGAAAACGAATTATTGATGCGTTGAGAAGACAACAAATTGGTGAAACGGTTCGTGATTTAGGTTTAGCTGGACAAATTGAAAAGCAAGGAACACCAACAATGGGTGGATTAATCATCTTAAGTGCGATTTTAATTCCAACTATTTTGTTTGCAAAGTTGGATAATGTTTATGTAATCACGATGTTAATCTCAACAGTTTGGTTAGGTTTAATTGGTTTCTTAGATGATTACATTAAAGTTTTCAAGAAAAACAAAGAAGGTTTAAAAGGGAAGTTTAAAGTAATTGGTCAAATCGGTGTAGGAATCATCGTTGGTTCAATCTTGTATTTCAGTAAGGATGTTCAAGTTCACAAAAGAGTTCCTCAAAACTATGTGTTAAATGTAGATGAGCAATTGGTAACGCATGAACATTCAGATATTCATAAAGATGCTGATTACAAATGGATCAAAACAGATGATATGACAACTACAATTCCTTTTGTGAAAGGCAATGAGTTCAATTACAACTGGTTAATTGGTGATAATCATAAATCATATGGTTGGTTGTTGTTTATTCCGGTAGTCATTTTCATTGTAATTGCGGTTTCAAATGGAGCAAACATGACGGATGGTTTAGATGGTTTAGCAACTGGAACGTCAGCGATTGTCGGAATTGCATTAGCGGTTTTAGCTTATGTAAGTTCGAACGTGCATTTCGCAGATTATTTGAATGTGATGTATATTCCAATGGCAGAGGAAATGGTAATTTTTATTGCCGCTTTCGTTGGAGCTTGTATTGGATTCTTGTGGTACAATTCATATCCCGCTCAAGTATTTATGGGAGATACTGGAAGTTTGGCTATAGGAGGAATTATTGCAGTATTCGCTATTTCAATTCGTAAAGAATTATTAATTCCAGTTTTATGTGGAGTCTTCTTAATTGAAAATTTATCTGTAATACTTCAAGTTGGATATTTCAAATTGACTAAAAAACGATTTGGAGAAGGAAGAAGAATTTTCTTGATGGCTCCTTTACATCATCATTATCAAAAAAAAGGATTACATGAAGCAAAGATTGTATCTCGCTTCTGGATTGTAGCAGTGCTTTTAGCAGTAATGACAATCGTTACATTGAAATTAAGATAAGAGAAAAATTAAAACAAAGTAGTCAGACTGAGTGATTCGACGAGAGGAGAATCGTACCGAAGTCTGACGATAAGAAAACAAATAATGACAACAAATAAAAAAATATCAATTCTTGGTGCTGGCGAAAGTGGTGTTGGTGCTGCTATTCTTGCAAAAAAGCAAGGTTGGGAAGTTTTTGTGTCAGATTTTGGTTCAATTAAAGACGAATTTAAAAACGAATTAACTGAAAACGGATTTAACTGGGAAGAAGGAAAGCATTCAGAAGATATCATTTTGAATTCAGACTTAATTATTAAGTCTCCTGGTATTCCAGATAAAGCTCCAATCATTAAAAAACTGAAAGAGAAAGGAATTAAAATCATATCGGAAATTGAATTCGGTGGATATTATTCAAAGGCTAAAACAATCTGTATAACTGGAAGTAATGGAAAGACAACAACAACCATGTTGACTTACCATATTTTGAAAAAGGCAGGTCTAAATGTTGGTTTAGCTGGGAATGTTGGTAAGAGTTATGCCAAACAAATTGCGAATGATGATTTTGATATTTATGTAGTGGAATTAAGTTCTTTTCAATTGGATGACATGTTCGAATTTAAAGCAGATATAGCTGTTTTAATGAACATTACTCCAGATCATTTGGATCGATATAATTACGAAATGCAAAATTATGTTGATTCTAAATTTAGAATTATACAAAATCAAACAAATGAAAATTGGTTCATTTTTAATTACGATGATCCAATCATACAAGCTGAAATTTCTAAAAGAGAAATCAAAGCAAAACAAGCTCCATTTTCAATGAACAAACAACTTGAAATTGGTGGATACGCAACAGAAGAACAAATAACAATAAACACAAACAACAAACAATTTATTATGTCTATTCACGAATTAGCATTAAAGGGAAAGCACAATGCCCAGAACTCTTTGGCTTCAGGAATCGCAGCCAAAATCCTTGAAATTAGAAGTGAGTCAGTAAGAGAAAGTCTTTCTGATTTTGTGAACGTAGAACATCGTCTAGAGTTCGTAGCGAAAGTGCACGGTATTGAATTTATCAATGATTCAAAGGCAACGAATATTAATTCAACTTGGTTTGCTTTAGAAAGCATGGACAGACCAACAGTTTGGATCGTTGGTGGAGTTGATAAAGGAAATGACTACAACGAATTAATGGCTTTAGTAAAAGAAAAAGTGAAAGCAATTATTTGTCTTGGTGAAGATAATAGCAAAATCATTGAAGCTTTTACAGGAGTTGTTGATACAATCGTTGAAGCAAAATCTGCATTTGAAGCTGTTGCGTATGGTTATCGTTTAGCTAGAAAAGATGAAACAGTTTTACTTTCACCTGCTTGTGCTAGTTTTGATTTATTTGAAAACTACGAAGAAAGAGGGAACCTGTTTAAACAAGCTGTTAGAGGTTTATAAAAACTTTTCGTAATGACAAAAAGCAAAACTACTACTCGAAAAAAAGAAGATCAGTTATTAGAAGCTCGAAAAGAAGGTTTGAGAAATGCTGAAAAGTCATCAATTCGCCCACACGGAAAGTTATGGGAAATGGATGTTTTTTCTTGGTATAATCCAAATATTCATGTCTTAGCTAATACGATTCATGCGTTTCCTTTTCCAGTAATTTGGGTGGCTAACTCATCTGATATTATTGAAGCAATTGAAGAAGAGGAAACAATTTGTTCACACTTACACGCTGTTTTAGCATTTGATAATTCAAAATTCGTCATGGATTTCCCTATGAATAAAGGAGTTAAAAATGTAGCCGGAACAAACAGTGTTGAACACACATTAGAATTAATTAATGGTTTAAAACAAAAAAATGCAATTCTACTTTTTTCAGCTTCGGATGAAAATTGGCAAGAAGAGAAATTATACTTCGATGTGTTTTTAACGCAACATAAATAGAATTTGAAAGAGTATTTAAAATATTTAAAAGGAGACCGGGTAATATGGATTATTACACTGATCATGCTTGCCTTTTCGTTGGTGAGTGTGTATAGTTTTGTCCCAATCTTGGTGAAAATCGAAGGAGGAACACCATTTAAATATTTATTTAAACACTTTACTTACGTTTTGATTGCTTTTGTTGCAATGTACTGGATTCATAAAAAAGATTCAAAATACATATCACAACTTTCAAAGTTTGGATTTTATCTTGGTATTGGCTTACTATTATTTACTTTCTTTTTCGGTAAAGAAGTAAATGGTGCCGGAAGGTGGATACGAGTTCCCTTTGTAGGGTTAACATTTCAATCATCGGATTTTGCGAAATTAGCCTTGATCATCTATGTCTCCAGATTGATGGTCAAGAAAAAAGATTTAATGAACAGTTGGAAAGAAGGGTTTTGGCCGTTAATGATTCCAATATTTGTTATTTGTGGATTGATTGTGAAGGATAATTTTTCGACCGCAGCAATCTTATTTTTCATCTGTTTATTATTACTTTTTTTAGGCAAGATCCCTTTTGGTAAAATAGCCTTAGTTGTTGGTGGTGGCATTGTGAGTTTGGGAATTGTAATTTCAATTCATAAGGCATTACCTGAATTAAATCTATTGCCTCGTTATGATACATGGGAAAACCGTATCACAAATAGCATGGACGATTCAGGTGAAAACCTGATGGCAAATGCACAAGCTTTGAATGCACAATTAGCTATTTTTAGTGGAGGTATTACAGGTCAAGGTGTTGGAGACGGTAAATTAAAGGAATATTTACCAGAAGCCTATGCCGATTTTTATTATTCAAGTTTTGTTGAGGAATTTGGAGTTATTGCTGCTTTTGTTTTGATATTGATGTACCTCATTTTGTTGTTTAGAATAATTAAAATCGGGCTAAATTCAGAAAATTTATTTGAAACATATGCTTGTATTGGTATCGGTATTTTATTGTTGATTCAAGCAAGTGTAAACATGTTGGTCTGTACAGGAATTTTTCCAGTAACAGGTCAAAACATGCCTCTTTTAGCGATGGGAGGTTCAGCGTTGATTATGACGTGTGTCGCACTTGGAATCGTTCAAAGCATTGCTTATAAACAAACAAAATCTTCTGATAAAGAAGTGGTAGATCCAAATTCAAACGCATTTACAAGAAAATGAGTATAAATAGAGTGGTTATATCTGGTGGTGGAACTGGGGGACATATTTTCCCTGCAGTTGCTATTGCTGACGAAATAAAAAGAAGAAATCCCAATGCTGAAATTTTATTTGTTGGTGCAATTGGTAAAATGGAAATGGAAAAAGTTCCAGCAGCAGGATATAAAATTGTAGGTTTAAATATTGTTGGATTTCAACGTAAATTTACTTTGAAAAACTTCTTATTGCCTTTTAAAATAGTTGCTAGTTTATTAAACGCACGAAAAATATTAAAGGAATTTAAACCTGAAGTAGTTATTGGAGTTGGTGGATTTGCATCTGGACCAACATTGCAAGCAGCGACTTATTTAAACATTCCAACATTGGTGCAAGAGCAAAATTCTTTTCCTGGTAAAACAAATAAAATACTTTCTAAAAAAGTAACAAAGATTTGTACAGCATATGAAGGTTTGGATAAATTCTTTCCTGCTGATAAAATTATCGTAACAGGAAATCCAGTTCGATCTGAAATGGTTCAAATTGATGGGAAAAGAGAAGAAGCTTTTCAATTTTACAATTTAGATGCTTCTAAAAAAACAATATTAATTATTGGTGGAAGTTTAGGTGCTCGAACATTGAATGAAAGCCTTTTACCTTTTGTGAAAGAATTACAAGCGATTAATATTCAGGTTTTGTGGCAATGTGGTTCGTTTTATTTCGATGACTTGAAATCACAAATAGATGAATTGGATATGACTGGAATCAATATGGTAAAATTCATTAATCGTATGGATTTAGCTTATTCCTTAGCGGATATTGTAATTTCTAGAGCAGGGGCTATTTCAGTTTCAGAATTGTGTTTAATCAAAAAACCAACAATTTTAGTTCCTTCGCCAAACGTTGCAGAAGATCACCAAACAAAAAATGCAATGGCATTGGTTAATAAAAATGCTGCACTACTTGTGAAAGATATAGAATCAAAAGTTAACTTGATTCCAACTGTAATTGAATTGTTAGCGAATGAAAACGAACAAATAAATCTAATATCAGAAATCAGTAAATTAGGGAAGCCGAATGCAACTGCTTCGATTGTAGATGAGATTGAGAAAATAGTGAAGTAAATAATTTTGAATTTTGATTTTTGAATTTTGAATGAAGTCGTTCAAAATCCAAAATCTAAAATCCAAAATCCAAAATTAATAAAGGATGGATTTAAAAAACATACAACTTTCAACATTTAAACGTGCTTATTTCGTGGGTGTGGGTGGAATTGGTATGTCTGCATTGGCACGTTATTTTAAATCTTTAGGTTGGAATGTTGCAGGTTACGACAAAACGCCTTCTCCTTTGACCGAAGCATTGATTTCAGAAGGTGTACAAATTCACTTTGATGATTTGGGTGAATCGATTCCAGAAGAGTATAAAGAAAAAGAGTCAACATTAGTGATTTATACACCTGCGATTCCAAAAAATCATGGGGAGTTGATTTTTTTGATACAGCATAATTTTCAATTGTTCAAGCGTTCACAAGTTTTAGGAATCATTACGGCTAATTCATTAGGATTAGGTGTTGCAGGAACGCATGGAAAAACAACAACAAGTACTTTGTTAGCACATATATTAAATGAATCAAGTATAAAATGTAATGCGTTTTTAGGTGGGATTTCTTCCAATTTTAATTCTAATTTAGTGACGTCTAAAGATGCAAAATATACAGTTGTTGAAGCCGATGAATTTGACCGTTCGTTTTTGCAATTAACACCATTTGCCTCTATAATCACTTCTACAGATGCAGATCACTTAGATATATATGGTGACGCAAGTGTATTTTTGAAAGGTTTTCAAGATTATGCGGATCTAATTAACGAAAATGGTTTCTTGATTTTAAGAAATGGTTTGACGTTGAGATCCAAAGCGCCAATTTTTACTTATGGTGTAAATGATGAAACTGCTGATTTCAAAGCGATCAATTTACGATTTGAAGAAAGTAAATTTTTATTTGACATTGTTTTCCCTGAAGGAGAATGGAATAATATAGAATTTGGTTTACCAGGAATTCACAATGCTGAAAATGCGTTGGCTTGTATCGTTTTATTACAAAAAATTGGTTTATCAGAAGATGAAATTCGTTTTGGTTTAAAAACATTTAAAGGTGTTAAGAGACGTTTTGAGTATCATATTAAATCAGACGATTTAGTTTATATAGATGATTACGCGCATCATCCAACAGAAATTCATGCTTTAGTTTCTTCCGTTCGATTATTATATCCGAATAAAAAAATTACGGGTGTTTTTCAACCGCATTTATTCTCAAGAACAAGAGACTTTTTTGATGATTTTGCAAGTGAATTGTCTAAAATGGATGAAGTAATCGTTTTACCGATTTATCCAGCAAGAGAAGAACCAATTGATGGAGTTACAAGTGATAAACTAGTTGAGAAAATTACGTTAAATGTTAAGTCATTAAAATCACCTTCAGATGCTTTAAATTATTTAAGTCAAATCAAAGAAGGTGTGGTTTTAACAATTGGTGCAGGAGATATCGATCGAATTGTTGAACCGTTAAAGCAAGGTTTAAAAAACACAAATTCAATAAATAATTAAATGAAAAGTTGGGTTAAAATAACATTGTGGTCAATTTTTGGGTTAACAGTCATCCTCTTATTAATGATGGTTAGTTCAGCGCAAGATAAATTCACAATTGAGAAGCCTGAAATTATCATTCATATCAATGGTGAAAATGCTTTTTTAACTAAAGACGAATTGTATACTCGTTTAAGACGAAAAGGATTAATTTACAACGGTCAAACTAAAGAACAATTGAAAGTTGCCAAAATTGAAACTTATTTGCGTTCGATGACAGAAGTGAAAGATGCAAAAGTTTTTTCAAAAATTGGTGGCAATTGGACAGTCGAAGTTGACATCAGAAATCCGATTGCACGAATTTTCAACAAATTTGGTGAAACTTTTTACCTAGATGACCTAGGATATACGATGGCACCGTCTACCATTCATACTGCTCGTGTTGTGATAGTTACGGGGAATATTTCTGATAAAATAACGTCACCGCCAGTTGAAAAAATAATTAACAATCCATCATGGAAAAGTATTCGAAAAATTGATGATGTGTATCGAATTTCGAGTTATGTTTGTAACGATCCCTTATTACGATCTATGATAGGGCAAATTCACCGTAAAAGGAATGGTGATTTTGTTTTAATACCAGAGGTGGGTGGGCAAAAAATTATTTTTGGGACTGCATATTCAAATGAAGAAGTTCGTGAGAAGTTTCGCAAGCTAAAAATATTTTATACTGAAGCTATTCCTTACGAAGGTTGGAATAAGTATGAAGAGATCAGTTTGAAGTACGATAAACAAATTGTTTGCAAGAAAAAAAGTTAATATGTCAAAAGTAATTGTTGGATTAGATATTGGGACGACTAAGATTGCCTGTTTCGTAGGTTGTAAAAACGAACATGGTAAAATAGAAATTTTATCTATGGGTACGAGTGAGTCTTTGGGTGTAACTCGTGGTGTTGTTTCTAATATTGAGAGAACAGTTCAATCTATTCAATTGGCGGTGAAAGAAGCACAATCAAGAGTAGAGGGTGAATTAATGATTCGCGTTGTGAACGTTGGTATTGCAGGTCAACACATTAAAAGTTTACAACACAGAGGTATTCACACACGAAACAATGCAAGTACAGAGATTTCTCAAAAAGATATCGATGCATTGATTGATGATATGCACAAATTGGTAATGTTACCAGGAGAGCAAATTATCACAGTGTTACCTCAAGAATATATTGTTGATAATGAACAAGGAATCATCGATCCAATTGGGATGATGGGTGTTCGTTTAGAAGCTAATTTCCATATTATCATTGGAAATGTTGGTGCTTCTATGAATATCAACAAATGTGTTCATAGAGCAGGATTAGAAGTTAAAGATATTATTTTAGAGCCAATCGCTTCAGCAGATGCAGTTTTATCTGACGAAGAAAAAGAAGCTGGTATCGTATTGGTTGATATAGGCGGTGGAACAACGGATGTCGCAATTTTCCACGATGGAATTATTCGTCATACTGCTGTTATACCTTTTGGTGGTAACATTATTACAGAAGATATTAAAGAAGGTTGTACGATCATGAAACGTCAAGCTGAATTATTGAAAGTAAAATTCGGTTCAGCGTTGGCAAGTGAGAGTCAAGAAAATGAAATAGTTTGTATCCCAGGTTTAAGAGGGAAAGAGCCAAAAGAAATTTCGATTCGTAATTTAGCTAGTATCATTCAAGCAAGATTAGAAGAGATTATTGAATTGGTTTATTTCGAAATCAGAAACTCAGGTTACGAGAAAAAATTAATTGGTGGTATCGTTGTTACAGGTGGGGGAGCTCAAATGAAACACATCACACAATTATTTGAATACATTACTGGAATGGATACAAGAGTTGGATACCCAACTGAACATTTGGCAAACAATAGCCATATAGAAAACTTGACAAGTCCAATGTATTCTACTGGTATTGGTTTAGTGTTAAAAGGTTTTGAATCAATGAACACAAACGTTGCAACAGAAGTTGCAAGTACTGGAAAAGTAAGATCATCCGAAACACCTAAAAGAGGCGGTTTCTTTGAGAAAATTGTGAATACAGGTAAAAACTGGTTCGCTGAAGAAGATTAATTAAGAGAATAACTAACAAGAAAAGAATAAACACTATGGAATTCGATTTACCAAAAGATACATCTTCAATTATTAAAGTAATTGGTGTTGGAGGAGGAGGAAGCAATGCCGTTAATCACATGTACAACCAAGGTATAGTTGGGGTTGATTTTATCGTTTGTAACACTGATAGACAAGCATTAGATATTTCTCCTGTTCCGTTGAAAATTCAATTAGGGGCATCTTTGACTGAAGGTCGTGGTGCAGGAGCTATTCCTGAAATCGGAAAAAACTCAGCAATTGAGAACATTGATGAAATTAAAGCTTTCTTAAACAAAAACACTAAAATGGTTTTTGTAACTGCTGGTATGGGTGGTGGAACTGGCACAGGTGCTGCGCCAGTTATTGCTCAAGTAGCGAAAGAAATGGGAATATTAACAGTTGGTATCGTAACTGTTCCTTTCGGTTTTGAAGGTCGTAAAAGACGTCAACAAGCGGAAGATGGTTTAGATGAAATGAGACGCAATGTTGATACTTTATTGGTAATCAACAACGAACGTTTACGTGAAATCAGCGGTAACTTAACAATTGGAAATGCATTCATGCAAGCGGATGATGTATTAACAATGGCTGCAAAAGGAATTGCTGAAGTAATTTCTGTTACAGGTGCAATCAACGTGGATTTCAATGATGTAAACACAGTTATGAAAGATAGTGGTGTTGCAATTATGGGAAGCGCGATGGCTGACGGTAATGATAGAGCTACAAAAGCGGTTCAACAAGCATTGTCTTCTCCATTGTTAAATGATAACGATATTAGCGGTGCCAAATATGTATTGTTAAACATTACTTATGGAGCAAAAGAAGTATTAATGGACGAAATCACAGAAATTACTGATTTTATTCAAGATCAAGCTGGTTCTACTGCTGATGTTATCTGGGGTCATGGTTATGACGAAACATTAGGAGATAAATTATGTGTTACGATTATTGCAACTGGATTTAATTCAACTCCAATTACGGGTTTTGAAAAAGCTCCAGAAAAAACAGTAAGAACATTAGAAGAGGAGCCTAAAAAAGAAATTACTTCTCCGTTGGAATCTCCAACGCATGTAAATACATATGTTGCAAAAACAGTTACTGAAACTGTAAATGAAGAGCCATTTTTAAAAGCTGAAGTAGTAGATAATGTTGTACCACAACAAACGACTTTTGTTTTAGAAAATGTAATCGAAGAAGTAGTTGAAGTTCAACCTACAGCGCAAGTTGAGGAAGTTATCACGGAGCCTTTCGTTAAAGAAGAAGTGAAATTTGAATTAGAGAATACAATTGAATGGGGAATTGAAACTCCAGCTCCAGTTGCTCAAACGCAAACAACTTCAACTCCAGATTTATTTCAAACTCCAGTTTCAAATGAGCCAACAAGAAAGGTTCACCAATTGGAAGATGAATTAGCTCAAAAAGCGAATTTAGATAATTATACAGCTCGTCCAGTTCTTTCTCAAGAAGAGCAACAAAGAAGAGCACAAGAGCGTTTACTAAGAATTCAAGAATATACGCAAAAATTAAAAAGAGCGGATGGTATTAATGAATTCGAAAATGAACCAGCATACGTTCGTCGTAACATTCAATTAGATAATTCAAAACATAGTGCAACTGAAAAAGTAAGCCGTTTCGGAATTTCTGATTCAGATAATGGAACAACGTTAAGAAGTAACAATTCATTTTTACACGATAACGTAGATTAATAATTAAAGATATTAGATATTAGAAGTTAGACATTAGAGAATATCTAGTCTAACTTCTATAAGTCTATCATCTAATTTCTAGAACAATGAGTTTTACAGAAAAAATAAATGCAGATATCAAAACTGCAATGCTAGCGAAAGACAAAGATCGCTTAGCTGCTTTAAGAGATATCAAATCTAAATTGTTATTGGAAGCTACTTCAGGTTCAGGAGAAGTATCTGAAGAAGCAGCAATGAAGATTGTAATGAAATTGCACAAGCAAAGAATGGAAACATATACTTTGTACATTGAACAAAATAGAGAAGATTTAGCAGCGGATGAAATTTTTCAGGCAAAAGTGATTGAAGAATACATGCCTAAAATGATGTCAGAAGATGAAATTAGAGCAGAAGTTACTGCTGCAATTGCTTCAACTGGTGCTGCTAGTCCACAAGATATGGGTAAAGTAATGGGAGTTTTAACTGGGAAATTAGCTGGTAAAGCAGATGGAAAAGTAATCTCTACATTGGTGAAAGAAGCTTTATCTAAATAAAATGCTTAGTTAATAAAAAATTAAGAGGGTGCATATTGTACCCTCTTTTTTTCTTTTTAAAGAAGGACTGGCCTTCAAAAATATTTCGAAAAACAAGGATAAAATGTTATTTAGTTCACCCATATTTTTATACTGCTTTTTACCAATTACATTGCTTTTTTATTACCTATTAATATGGAATGTAAAAGGTAGAAACTATTGGTTATTATTCACAAGTTTAATTTTCTTTGCTTGGGGTGGAGTAAGTTACACTTCGATTTTAGTCGTTTCGATTTTATTAAATTATTTGTTTGGATTAAAAATTCAATCAAATCTTGAAAATAAAAAGGGCTATCGATGGTTGTTTGCAGGGGTTTTCACGAATTTATTGCTGCTTGGTGTCTTTAAATATACTAATTTCATTGTATACAATATAAATGATTTATTGGGTTCTTTGGCCATTCCAAAAGTGCCTCAATCTAAAATTATATTACCAGTTGGTATCTCATTTTATACATTTCATTCACTTTCTTACTTGGTAGATATTTATCGTAAAAAGACATCTGCTCAACGTAATATCTTAGATTTATCTTTGTATATCTGTATGTTTTCTCAGTTGATTGCAGGACCAATTATCCGTTATAGCGATGTTTGGACTCAGTTAAGAGAAAGAACACATACCATGAAAAAATTCTCTTATGGTATTGAGCGTTTTTTAATTGGATTGGGTAAAAAAGTGTTGTTAGCAAATGTTTTTGCACAAGTTGCAGAAAATGTTTTTACAAGTAATTTATTTGAATTATCAGCTGCAAATGCTTGGTTGGGAATGATTTGTTATTCTTTACAAATTTATTATGATTTCTCTGGATATTCAGATATGGCTATTGGATTAGGAAGAATGTTTGGATTTGAATTCTTGGAGAATTTCAATTTCCCTTACATCGCTCAATCGGTTAAAGATTTCTGGAGAAGATGGCATATTTCATTAGGATCTTTTTTTAGAGATTACGTTTATATTCCAATTGGAGGGAATAAAGTAAAAGTTAGTAGGACGTATTTGAATTTAGTGATCGTTTTCTTTCTAACAGGATTCTGGCATGGAGCAAGTTGGACCTTTATCGTTTGGGGTTTATTACACGGATTTTTCATGGTCATTGAACGTTTAGGTTTCGAAAAGTTATTAATTAAAATCGGTCGTCCTTTCAATATCATTTATACGATGTTAGTAGTAATGTTTGCTTGGGTACTTTTTAGATCAGTAACAATCGAATCAACACTCTATTATTATGAGGCTTTATTCAACTTTAAATTCTCAAATGAGGAATCAATTAGATTCTTTAACTATTTTAATTTAGAGTTTAAAATCGCAATGATTATAGCTCTTCTTGGTGCATTTGGATTCTTTAAATGGATTTATAAATTCATTGAAAATAGAATTTTGACACCTCAGAATTCAGTAAGTAAAACATTGAGTTATACATTTCACATTACATCTGTTCTATTTTATGCAGCTGTATTAATTTTTTGTTCAATGTATTTAATTGCAGGAACTTATAATCCATTCATTTATTATCAATTTTAAGATGGAACACACAAAATTTCGTTCAATTCTAGTTTCTATTGTGTTTCTTGCATTAATTGCATTTCCA
>CALPUT020000023.1 GCA_943326825.2 Chryseobacterium gleum
AATACACATTTTGTGTTGTTCAATTTAGACATCCATGTTTTTTTCAAATCTTCCAACGAATAATTCTCTGGTTTCATTGGACTTGGATCATTTTCGTCTTTTTCTTCGTAATTATAAGCATCAATCTTATTGAAAACCAATATAACCGGTTTTTCAGAATCATCAATTTCAGCTAATGTTTCGTTCACAACATTGTAATGATCTTCGAAATTTGGATGTGAGATATCTAAAATATGAATCAATAAATCAGCTTCACGAACTTCATCTAATGTTGACTTAAATGATTCTACTAATTGATGCGGTAATTTTCTAATAAATCCGACAGTATCAGTCAGTAAGAAAGGTAAATTTTCCAATACGACTTTTCGAACTGTTGTATCTAAAGTAGCAAACAATTTATTTTCAGCAAAAACTTCCGATTTACTTAATAAGTTCATCATCGTACTTTTACCAACATTCGTATATCCAACAAGTGCAACACGAACTAACTGTCCACGGTTTCCACGTTGAACAGACATTTGCTTGTCTATTTCCTTTAATTTCTCTTTTAAAAGCGATATTTTTTGTTGAATAACACGTCTATCAGATTCAATTTGAGTTTCCCCAGGACCTCTTAATCCAATACCTCCTTTTTGACGTTCAAGGTGTGTCCATAAACCTGTCAATCGAGGAAGCATATATTGTAATTGAGCTAACTCAACTTGAGTTTTAGCGTGAGATGTTCTAGCGCGACTTGCAAAAATGTCAAGTATTAATGAATTACGATCCATCACTTTACATTCTAGAATTCGCTCAATATTTCTTAATTGAGAAGGAGAAAGTTCGTCATCGAAAATAACAATATCGATGGCATTTTGTTGAACGTAATCACGAACTTCTTCGATTTTCCCTTTTCCAACAAAGGTTTTAGGATTTTCAATTTGCACTTTTTGAAGAAATATTTTCTGAGTAATTGCTCCAGCTGTTTCAGCTAAAAAACGCAACTCTTCCATATATTCTTTCGCTTGATCTTCGGTAATAGCTTGTGTAATAATACCAACTAATACACACGTTTCTTCAACGGCATCTACTAAAACGTGACTACTTTGTTGCTCTTCCATTATTTTCTTAAAGAAATTACATATGAAACAATGCTATCCATTTGTTCCCCTTCTTGAATTAACCCCTCAAATGAAGGCATTCCGTTCTTACCGTTCTGGATTCGGTCTTTGATTTCTGCTGGTTTCAAATTGCTAATCGATAAATCTTTAGCACCTGACATTCCTAAAGTACCATCGACTCCGTGACAAGAAGAACAATTTGATTCAAAAAGATGTTTAATCTCAGTTTTTGATAATGATTGTGTTGATTCAGTTTCATTTTTTGAAGTATTGCTTGAGCTACATGATACTATGAAACTGAAAATAAATAGTATGTAAAAATATCTTAAAACCATTCCCCTTTTAGAGCTTCTCTAAATGGCCAAGGAATTGAAGCTAAAATTAATATCAATCCGAATAAGTACCAAGTTGCAATTTTTGAATGCTTTTGAATCGGAGCAGTAATTTTTTCTGCTTTTTTTCTACCTATTGTTACTATAACTATTGCTATTATCATTCCTGCCAAATGTTCCATCCCAAAAAATCTAGTTGAATCATTCCCCATCCAACCTTTAGAATAATTAACTTTACCAGAATTAAACATCAAAATAATTCCAATTAGTAATTGTATATGAAGCATGATCATTGCAAATAAATTGATCATTTTATCTTTTTTAGAATATTTTCCATTTCTTTTAGAGGCAATTGCATTGAAAATTGCAGCAACTAATAATATAAGTGCTAGCCAACGTAATCCTGAGTGTGCATGAATTAATCCTTCCATAATTTGAATTTGTAAACGACAAAAATAAACTAAAATCGCTTACCAACTCTTAAAATCTCAAACAATTTAAATGGATTTTGTTAATTTCACGACCCGTTAAACACATAAGTATAACTATGAAGTATATTTTTTCGCTTTTATTTCTATTTTCCTTTTACGCTTTTTCACAAGAATTTTCCCCTAAAAATGGGTTAGAAGACTCTAAATCAGATTGTTACTTTTTAACTAATGCAACGATTATTGTTTCTCCAACAAAAACGATTGAAAGTGGAAGTTTATTAATCAAAGACAATGAAATTATTGAGATTGGTAAATCTATTTCTGCTCCAAAAAATGCAGTTGTTGTTGATTGTCAAGGTAAAACGATTGTTGCTGCGTTTATTGAAATATATTCTTCTGTAGGTATAGCAGAGCCAACATCGAAAGGATTTAGTTTTCAGCCGCAAATAGAGACTTCTAAAAAGGGAGCTTATTATTGGAATGAAAGTATACATCCAGAAACGGATCCAAGTTTAGTTTATTCAATTAACGAAAAAGCGAATGATGAATTAATTAAAATGGGATTTGGTTTAGCTGTAACGCATGTCCAAGATGGAATTGCAAGAGGAAATGGAACGTTGATTTCATTAGGATCTTCTTCTGAAAATAAGCATTTATTAAAGCCTGCTTCAGCGAGTTATTTCTCATTTAAACCAGGTATTTCAAACCAAACTTATCCATCTTCACAAATGGGCAGTATTGCTTTGTTAAGACAAACCTTCTATGACCTTCAGTGGTATACGCATACTTCAAAGAAAGATCAAAATCTTTCACTGAATGCACTTGAAAAACAAACTAGTCTTCCAATGATCTTTTTTACGGAAGATAAATGGGAAATATTAAGAGCCGCAAAAATTGGAACTGAATTTAATTATCATTTTACATTTTTCGGAAGTGGTAATGAATATGCAGCTGTAAATCAGTTGAAAAATTTAAAAAACTCATTAATTATTCCGATTAATTTTCCCGCACCATTTGATTTGAAAGATCCTTACATTGCGAAAGATGTCAATTTGAGTGATTTGAAAACATGGGATTTAGCACCTTCAAATCCATTTATTCTTAGAGAAAATAAGATTAATTTTTCAATTTCTTCCTATGGTAATAAAACACAAGATGAATTTTGGAAAAATCTCCATAAAGCAATTTCGAAAGGTTTAAGTGCAGCCGATGCATTAAATGCTTTGACTTTAGAACCAGCTAAATTATTAAAAATTGATCATGAATTTGGAACGCTAGATAAAGGAAAGAAAGCCAGTTTTATGATTTATGATTCAAATCCTTTTACAACTAAAGCTAAATTACTGGAAGCATGGTTACTTGGCGAAAGAAAAATCATCACAACTCTTCCAAAACATGATATTCGTGGGAAGTATAATTTATTTTTAGATGGTAAAAAATATCCGATGGAAATCTCAGGAAATCCGGATAAATTAAATGTAAAGATTCAAACGCTAAAAACTGGTATTTCAAAGACAGATACAATCTATCCAAACACTTTTGTTCAATTGATAGAAAATGATTTGACTTTACAGTTTAATGTTGATGATGCAAATTTCAAAGGAAGTATTAATCTTCATGCGAAAGTCAATAGTAAATTAGGAATTTTTGAAGGAGATGGATATTTACCTAGCGGAAAATGGATTCAATGGTCTGCAATCAGAAATGATAAGCCAGAAACAAAAAAAGAAGATTTATCAATTAAAATAGATACGAATGGAATTTCAAATCCATGGTTTCCAAATGTAGCTTATGGTTTGGATTCAGTTCCAACAAAACAAACAATTGCTTTTATTAATGCGACAGTTTGGACCAATGAAACTGAAGGGATTTTGCAAAATGCAACTGTTATTGTAAATAATGGTTTAATAGTTTATGTGGGAGATTCAAATCATTTACTTCCTCCAAATGCGAAAGTTATTGATGCAAAAGGTAAGTTTTTAACTTCTGGTATAATTGATGAACATTCTCATATTGCTATTTCGAAAGGAGTAAATGAGGGAGGGCAGGTGATTTCTGCTGAAGTAAATATAGGTGAGGTATTGAATTCAGATGATATTAATATTTATAGACAATTATCCGGAGGTGTTACAGTGGCTCAACTCTTACATGGTTCTGCAAATGCAATTGGAGGTCAATCTGCTTTGATAAAATTAAAATGGGGACATTCACCTGATGAATTATTAATTCCCAATGCGCCTAAATTCATCAAGTTTGCTTTAGGTGAAAATGTTAAACAATCTAATTTTGGAGATGCTTATACTAATCGTTTCCCTCAAACTAGAATGGGTGTTGAGCAAGTTTTTTATGATGGATTTAAGCGTGCAGAATCATATCAAAATGAATGGAAACATTCTAAAAAATCGTCAGATGGATTACATACTCATCACCTTCATAGAGATCTTGAGTTAGATGTTTTAAGCGAGATTCTAAATGGCGAACGTTTTATTACATGTCATTCTTATGTTCAATCAGAAATTTTAATGTTGATGAAAGTTGCGGATTCTATGGGTTTTAAAATTAATACGTTTACGCATATTTTAGAAGGATATAAAGTTGCTGATAAAATGGCTTTACATGGAGCAGCAGCTTCAACTTTTGCTGATTGGTGGGCTTACAAATATGAAGTAAATGATGCAATTCCATACAATGCGAAGTTAATGACTGATAATGGATTACTTGTTTCGATTAATTCTGATGATGCTGAAATGGGTAGAAGATTAAATCAAGAAGCAGCTAAATCTGTTAAATATGGTGGTATGTCTGAAATAGAAGCTTGGAAAATGGTAACTCTGAATCCAGCAAAAATTCTTCATTTGGACAATAAAATGGGAAGTATAAAAATAGGGAAAGATGCAGATTTAGTTCTATGGTCTGATAATCCATTGAGTATAAAAGCAAAAGTTGAATATACAATTATAGATGGTGAAATTTTATATTCATTGGAACAAGATAAATTATTGCAAGCAAGAAATCAATTAGAAAAAGGTAGAATCATCTCAAAAATGATGGAATCAACTGAAAATGGTGAAATACCTAAACCAGTTGCTAAAAAACGAAGAAAACATTTCCACTGTGATACGATTGGGGAAGAAGGAAGTGAAGATACAAACTCACATTAATTCGATAAATTAAAAGCAATGAAAACAAAAATCATACTTATATACTTTTTTATTTTTCTAGGAACTCATTTATTTTCTCAAAAAAAATACAATTCAATCCTTTTGGAAAATGGTTATTTACATATTGGAAATGGTCAAGTATTAGAAACCGCCTTGATTGGTGTTAAAAATGGGAAGATTGTTTTAGTAAAAAATGTTTTGGCTTATACTTATGATAAAACTGAGTGGGATACTATAATAGATTTAAAAGGTCAACAAGTTTATCCTGGTTTTGTAGCACCAAATTCGACATTAGGTCTTACAGAAATAGAAGCAGTTAGGGCAACAAATGATTTTAGAGAAATTGGAGTGTTTAATCCGCATGTAAGAGCCCAAATTGCTTATAATGCGGAATCAAATGTTTTAAGTACTATAAAAACTAATGGTGTATTGATCACACAATCTTGTCCACGTGGAGAAGTTGTATCTGGAACATCTGCTGTCATGTATACTGATGGATGGAATTGGCAAGATGCCACAGTAAAAGCAGAAGATGGAATTCATTTGAACTGGCCAAGATCTTTTGAAGAAAAAGGGAAAAAAAATGAAAACTACGAAAGTCAAAAAAGAGAGATTTATCAATTTTTTGAAAACGCGAAGGCTTATTCGGAGGTTAGTGTTAATGTAAAAACTGATTTTCGTTTTGAAGCAATGAAAAACTGCTTTGATGGAGAAAAACGTGTATATATTCATGCTAATTCTATTCAGCAGCTGTTAGATGTAATTGATTTTGTAAAAAAAATGAATCTTACTTTTCCTGTAATTGTCGGTGGCTATGATTGTTACTTAATTCTCCCTAAATTAAAAGATGCATTGATTCCTGTAATGTTACCAAGAGTTCATAGTTTACCTGAAAATGAGGAAGATCCAACAGATTTACCGTATAAACTCCCTTATTTATTACAATCTGGAGGCGTGAAATTTTGTTTGCAAAATGAGGGAGATATGGAAGCAATGCAAGCGAGAAATATACCGTTTTTAGCTGGAACTGCAATGACTTATGGATTATCAGAAGAAGAGGCGATTCGATCTATTTCTTTAAGTAGTTGTGAAATCATGGGGGTTGGAAAAACGAATGGAAGTGTTGAGGAAGGAAAAGATGCAACATTTTTTGTTTCTTCAGGCAATGCTTTAGACATGAGAACAAACAATATTGTTTTAGCTTTTGTGAATGGAAAAATCATTTCATTGAACAATTCTCAAATGGAATTGTATAAAAAATATACCGAAAAGTTGAAGAAATAATAAACTGTTTTTTTATTTAAAATAATTCTAAACAAAGATTGATTTTCCATTAGAAAAAATTAATTTTGAGGTACATAAATTAATACTAATTAAAAATAAAATAGATATGGCATTTGAATTACCAAGTTTACCATATGCATATGATGCATTAGAGCCACATATTGATGCTAGAACAATGGAAATCCATCATTCAAAACATCATCAAGCTTACATTACTAATTTAAATGCTGCTATAGCAGGAACTGAATTAGAAGGTAAAACAATTGAAGAAATTTTAAAAAATTGTAAAGATAAACCAGCTGTTAGAAACAATGGTGGTGGTTTTTGGAATCACAATTTATTCTGGGAAGTTATGGCTCCAAATGCAGGAGGTCTTCCAACAGGTGAATTAGCTGAGGCAATTAATTCAGCATTTGGATCTTTTGAAGCTTTCAAAGAAGAATTTGCAAAAGCAGGTGCAACACGTTTCGGTTCTGGATGGGCTTGGTTATGCGTTGAAGGAGGTAAATTAGTAGTTTGTTCTACTCCAAACCAAGATAATCCATTAATGGGTGAAGGTTGTACAGGAACAGCTATTTTAGCAATGGATGTTTGGGAACATGCTTACTATTTACATTACCAAAATAGAAGACCAGATTATATGAATGCGTTTTTTAATGTTATTAATTGGGATGTTGTTGCTAAAAATTATGCTGCAACGAAATAATTAAATACTTAATATACTTAAAAGCTGAATTCCTAAATGGGATTCAGCTTTTTTATTTCCCAAAGATGAAGTTGTTCTATATAAAAAAAGCGAACCTTTATTGGATTCGCCTTAAGTATTATAATTTAATATTAAGCTGTTTTATGAGGTTTAACAGATTTAATAGACTTAGCAATCAATTCTATTATCATTTTCTCATAACCTTCATCACGACTTCTAAATACATATGTCACGCCATCAATTACTTTTTGAGCATAAACATGATAAGATTTATGAGGTATTCCAACAGTAGAAGATGCTTTTGAACTTCCATCTACTTTTAATTCTTGTTCATATAAGATGAAGTCTTTATCGTCAATTAAATAGCTGATTTTATAGAATTTTAGTTCTTTTAATTCCTTTTTTCTAGATTCGACCATATCTGTATAATCACCCCAATCATCTATTAATAAATGATAATTTTGTCCAACAATAATTTCCCATTTAAAATCATCTTCAGCATGAATAACTTCTGGTTTTGTCGAAGCACCGATATTAGCTGTTTCGTCTGGCAACATAATAATTGCAGGAATATCAAAATCTTTTAAGTTAAAACCTTGAAATTCATAATAATCATCATCAATATTTAAGCCATTTCCCGAAGTTTTATCTGCTTTTTTAGAATCTCCACATGAAGAAAAACCAATAATTAATATCACAAATAAGGAAGAAATTATAGAGAATTTGAAATTAAGATTTTTCATTTAAATATTGTTTAATTAAGTTTTTGATCATTTAACTAATCCACAAAAATAACTTTTTTTGCTTAGGATTTACAGTCTTTTACGTAAAAATCAAAATTTACGTATTATTACATAATGATTACTCCTTTTGCCCCTAGAATTGGAATTGGTTTGATGTTTTTTTCGCAAATTGTTTCAGCAAGAAAAACAAATTTTTTGTCATACATTACATCATTTACCCAAAAACTTACCCAATATTCATTTGATAATCCAAAAACTTCTTCAACGATAGGTTCTATTTTTGCGGCTTCATTTGGTAACATTAATTCAATGCAATGACGTAGTGTAGATGTTTGTATTTTTTCTCCAGTATTTGCATTTTGACCATATCCTTTACTTGTTATGATAATACCTTCCATAATATCTTCTCTTAAATTTAAGAGGTAAACATTGTATTCAATCTCATTATCTTCATTTTTACCTTGAACAATAGCAACGGCAACATTTTCGACTAAAGGACCTAATAATTCTTCTCTCATTTTAAAATTCTATTTTGCTACAATTCGTCCTAAATTAATATAATCAAATAAATCTTTTGGATGTCCAATGTAAGGTGCATTCTTTTTAAGATACGTTTGATCTGAAACTTTGTTATCAGGAACAGAAATGTTTTCACTTCTTTTTTGACCCAAGCGAACGATTACTAGGTCCTCACTTGGAATGGTAATAATATATTGTCCTAAAATTCCTCTACAATACCAAATTGGATTTTTTTCACCCATAAACGACCAAATATGCAAACCATATCTTAGGTTTGGAACATGTTCATCAGTTGACATTTTAGGATTTGAGCACATTTCTGTCATGTATTTTTCAGAAATTATTTGTTGGTCTCCCCACTTACCTTTGTTTAATATCAATTTTCCTAATCGACCAAAATCACGTGCACTTGCATACATACAACAGAATGATTTTTCGTCACCATTTTCTTTATCTAAACTCCAAAAAGCATTTTGTTCTGCTCCAATTTTATCCCATATTTTATCTTGGCAATATGTAGATAATTCTTTCTTTGTTGCTTTTTCAATAATAAAACCAAGAAGTTGAGAATTGCCAGATTGATATTCAAAGCGAACTCCTGGTCTTTCTATTGAGTGTTGCCTTGTAACTAATCCATATAAATCATTCCCATAATAGGATTCTGCATTTTCAGATAATGGATTTTTACCGCTTTCTTGCCAATCTAATCCAGATGACATCATCAACAAGTGACGAATAGTAATCTTTTCTTTTCCACCTGTATTAAATTCAGGAATGTATTTACCTACTTTTTCATCTAATGATTTAATTTTTCCATCATCAATGGCTGCTCCTATTAATAAAGCAACAACTGTTTTTGCTGCTGAAAATGAATTTGAAACGGTTTCACGCTTATGTTCATCAAAATATTTTTCAAAAACAATAGAATCACCCTTAAAAACTAAAAATGCTTTTGTATCTAATTGATCAAATAATTTTTGATATTTTGAAGGAATCTCTTTTGAATTATATTTACTGCTTTTTATCCAATGTTGAGGCTTTTCTGACTCATGAATGGTATTGTTAAAAAACACATCTTTATCGTAAATTGAAGGACCACTTCTACCTTTCAAATATGTATTAGCTATACCTTTATAAAGATAAAAACGACCAGAAAGGATTATAAAAAGGTTGGCAATTAGGAGAATAGCTATAATAAAATAGCTAATAAACTTAATTGATTTTTTTAATATTTGAAATAGTTTTTTCCCTTTAGACATATTGATATTCAAATTGATTCGCTAATTTCTCCTTCAAAATTTGAGCTAATTCACTCATGTCAATTTCTCGACCAAGCTCTTGTTTTAATGAAGTTACTGCTTTATCATCAATTCCACAAGGAATAATATTAGAAAAATAAGATAGATCTGAATTAATGTTAAATCCAATTCCATGCATAGTTACCCAGCGAGAACTTTTGACTCCCATTGCGCATATTTTACGAGCTTTTGGTGTGTTTGCATCAATCCAAACACCCGTAAGGCCATCCATTCGATCGCCGACAACATCATATTCTGCCAATGTATCAATAACAGCTTGTTCTAAAAAACGAAGGTATTTGTGAATATCTGAAAAGAAATGATCTAAATCAAAAATTGGATACCCAACTAGTTGTCCAGGTCCGTGATAAGTAATATCACCACCTCTATTAATTTTATAAAAGTTCGCATTGTTTTCCTCTAATTGAACTTCATTTAGTAATAAGTGGTCAACACTTCCACTTTTACCTAATGTATATACGTGAGGATGTTCGCAGAATAATAAATAGTTTTTAGTAACTAATTCAGTATTTCCGTTACGAATTTGAATTTTTTGATCAATTGTTTCCGCAAATAATTTTTCCTGATAATCCCAGGCTTCTTTGTAGTCAATTAAACCTAGGTCTTTAAAAATTACTTCGGGCATTTTTAGAATTTAGAAAGTGCGTCTTTTAAGAAATCAATCACTTTGATATCCATTACATCCACTTCATTTAATTCAGATAAATAAAATGAAGACCAATCAACAAGATGTGTTAAATAAATTGAACGTTCGATTTGATTTTCACCTTTTGATGAAATGATTTGAACATTTTCCGTTTTCTTTTTTACATCGCTTATTGTGATTTCTAATCGCTTATTATTTCTAGGATTTAAATCTTTTGTGTCAAAGAAAACAGCTGCAAAGCGATTGTCTCCACCTCCCCAACCAACTAATTCATTGTGATTCATTTCAGGAATAACATGATGCCAGCACAATAATTTAGAGTTTTCATTAAATTGTTGACGAGCTCTAATGATAATCGATTCGTATTTCGTTTCAGCATAGAAGACACCTACTTTTCCTTTTAAGAAATGTGCTAGTTCGATTGCTTCTTTCTTAATGAATGCATTTTCAGAAATGATTAAATTTCTTGCAGATTCTAATTGTTTTAAGAATTTGAAATCAATTAAACCTAACTGAACAAAAATGTTGACCAATTGAACGATTGAAAATGCTAAAGCGCTTCTCGGCGGATTTCCGCCTGGAACAATTACACAATCATAATTATTTTCTTCGCAAAAACTTTTCAGTTCTCCACCTGAACAAATACCAATAATTTGAGCTCCTTTTTCTTTTGCTTCTTTTATCGTATTAAGCGTTTCTTCTGTGTTTCCAGAATAAGAAGAACCAATTACTAATGAAAATTCATCTACAAAATGAGGAAGAGTATAATCTTGACAAATTTGAATAGGTAATGAAATTTCATCAAATACCCATTGTGAAACAATTTTCCCTCCAATTCCAGAACCTCCCATACCGCAAATCACGATGTTTCGAATTTCGTCAGGATTGTTTTTCAGTTTAAATTCAGCTGCAATTTTTAATGCATCTGTAATATTTTGAGGAAAATCTGCTATTAATTTGTCCATAATAATGTTCTAAGTTAACAATCAAATGTGCTTAAACGATTGATTCTTTCGTACAAATATAAAATTTACTTAATAATATTTATTACGAAATAATTAAAATTGTTTAAGAATTACTATTCTTTTGCTCTTCTAAAAATTTTAAATGTTTTTCCATTCTTTTCATCATCCATCTTCTAGTGAAATACATGAATAAAGCAATGATTGAAAAAACATAATAAGATCCCCACAATTTAAAGGAATCAGTGATACATAAATAGGTTACTACGATTGGAATAACAATCGCAACAATTAACCAAAATTTGAGCATTATTTTATTGTAAAAATTCATATTGTTCTTTATTTACTTTTCTCTTTATCAAAATTTATTTTACCTTTTGGATGAATAAATTCATAAAATTCAAAATCTTGTTGTGTTCTAATTCCATCTCCGAATAAAATTCCACCTTTCGTTCGAACGATGACGGATTTATTCGTATAAATTAAACTATCCTTTTGGTTCCAAATTAATTCTTCTGTTTCGAGTCTTTGTTGTTTTTCAATATTGTATAATTGAACAGAATCTCTAACATACATTATTCCTTTCGTGTAATTGATTTCACCGTATAAAGCTGTTAAATAGGATACTATTTTACCATCATCAGAAAAGAAATTTACTCTTAATCCATCTTTTAATTTCATAATGGACTCAGGTTTTGTATAGGTTTCCGCTAATTTTGCAAACAATTGAATTTTTGCATAGCCTGAATCGGTATACTTTACCTCTAAGTTTTGAGTAACATTATCAGGAGATTTTGGATCGTAGGTAACCTTTTTAATGGTGTCAATATCATTAACACAAGAAATCAATACAAGTATTAACAACAAGTAAACACTGTAAAATGCTATTTTTCGCGATTGAAATATCATTCAGTATTAGTCCAATTTTCGTTTAACAAACCAACGTTCAAAGATTGAAGGTGCGAATGTTAGACCAATGTTTATGCTGTAATATTTTTCTGATAATAGTATATTGTCACTTGTCCCTCTTTTTCCATAAGCAAAACCTAAATTCACAGATGACTGAGAACGTTGAGTTAAGATGGGAATACCTAAACCAATTGTTAAGCCTTTATCATCGATGTTTAAGTTGTTTTGTGTAAAAGGAAGATTATAAGAATACGCACCAAAACGATATTTTGTTTTTTCTAAAATATTTCCGTTAGCTGCTTTATCATTATTGAATATCTCTGGTGTATATTGAAGTCCTACTGAAGTTTTAGTTGAAGCTTGAAAATGATAATCTTTTTCAACTCCTTCACTTATTGATTTGAATTTAGTCCAATCAGTTGTATTGAATGAAGCATGAACTGAAATTTCAGATTTACGTGATTGATTTCCTTTTTTTATGTCAGTAAATTGGAAACGATAATTCAATCCTAATGTGGTCGTTGGTGCAACTTTAAAATGATTTGGAACCAATCCTGTTGCTGTTAAAGGAACATATGACAGAGGATTTGAAATCAATGGAGCATAATACATGGTATTTGATTGGTAACCAAAAAAGTCTTGAGTAGGTTCATAAACCGCCGAGACTGTAAATTCATTTTGTTCATTTAATTTTTGGTTATAGTTCATTCCAAATTGGTAATGAATTGACTTTAGTTCATTCTTAGTAATATAAACACCACCTGAACTTGAGTCGCTGCCAACTAAATTACTCATTCGAGTATTTGTTATATTTCCAAATACATATCCAATGTTTGAACCAACTGAGAGTCTGATCTTTTTTAAATGAATTAAATCTGAAGAAAATCCAATAAATGCTTCACTTGTATTTCCTTCACCAGAATAGCTGTGTTTTAAAGTGTCAGAACCAACTCCTTGTAAATCATAAAAATTATATCCTCTTCTTGAGTATGGTTTTAGTCCAACAGCAACACCAAAGTATTTACCAAAAGATAAACCGAATGCAAAATGATTTAAAGTTACAGATTTGTTGAAATTTTTGATATCTCCTTGTTGATAATGAGACATTCTTGAAGATAATCCAGTAGTAAAAATAGGCTGTCCTTTACCTAAAGTATTATAGGAAGCAGGGTTGTTATAGTTTAAAACTGTTGAATCAAAATAAGTTGTTTTTGAATTGCCTAAAGCGCCTAAAGTTGCATTTTCCATGCCTTCTATTTCACCTAAACCATAGTAACTATAAGGTGAAGTACTTGTTACTTGTGCAACTGCTAAAAAGCCAAAACCAATAAAAAAAGCACTTAAAATTCTATTTAGCATTCAATTTGTGTATTAAATAAAGTCCCTTAAGGGTTAAATTTTCGTCTACAAAGATGTTGTTTTTTAAAGGGAAATCAAAATATTTTGCGTCTCCTCCGGTCATAAAAAAAGTTAAGTCATCAAAAAGAGCTTCATATTGACTTATAAACCCTTGTATTTCTGACTTTATTCCGTTAATTACTCCTGAATGAAGAGAATCATTTGTGCTGTTACCAACTATCGGAATTGGACTCGTTTCGTTTATTAATGGAAGATTACCAGTAAAGTCATTCAAGGATTTGTATCTTAAATTGATTCCAGGAGAAATTGATCCACCTTGATAAGCGCCAAATTCATTTACAAAATCAAATTTTATACATGTTCCAATATCAATTATTACAGCATTTTTATCCTTTGCAATATTGTTCGCTGCAATTGCATTACAAATTCGATCAACTCCTAAAGTGGATGATTTATAATTTATTTCAATAGGTAAATTATAATTTACTCGATCAAATACTTCAACAGATTCAAATTTTGAACTTAATAAAGTTGTTTCTTCATTTCTTAAAACCGAAGAGATAAAAACGGATGGCTTATCGTGTTCTTTATATAAAATTTCTAGATTAGAAAGATCAGCATAATTGAAACGAATCATTTTAAAAAATGAATCATCTTGAAACACTCCTAATTTTAAAGAAGTGTTACCAGCATCCAAAATAAAAACTGTCTGATTTTGTTTCATTTAGCAAATATAATAGAAGAAAAATGAAAAAAAAGCAAAATATTAGTTTGATTTTTAAATTTAGTTATTATCTTTGCCCCCACAAATAAGGATGGTGCCTTAGCTCAGTCGGTAGAGCAATAGACTGAAAATCTATGTGTCCCTGGTTCGATTCCTGGAGGCACCACAGTAGGGAAGCAATAGCTTCCCTTTTTTTATGCCAAAACATACCAAATTAAAGGGATTCGGCTAGAATACCAATTCTATCAAAGTATATCAAAACACAACAAATATTGAATTTTAAGTGACCTTTTCGGTTACCTGCTATATTTTTGATTTTATCAGGTAACCGAATTTTTCAAAAACCATTGAATTTACTAGGTTTCAGAACATCGACACAAAAAGAATTAAGTATTAATTAGGTAACCTCATCGGTTACCACAAATGTTTCGAAAAAATGAAATTGAATTACACCTTTAACACACTTGTTTGGATAAACAAATCCAAAGCTAAAAATGGAATTGCACCAATTTACATTAGAATTACTATTGACGGAAAAAGAGTTGAAATATCAACAGGTAAAACAGTCGCCATTGAAAAATGGAGTTCAGAAGGTCAAAACGTAAAAGGAAATAACGATGAAGCAAGAACAATTAATCAATTCATTCGATTAATGATTGGTCAAATAGAAAAGATTCATTTAAACATTTCAAATCAAAATATTGTTCCAACAGTATTTATGATAAAACAAGAATTACTTAATAAAGAAGAAAATAAAAAGCCTAAACAAAAAACAATCCTAGAAGCAATTGCCTACCACAACCTAAAAATGAAAGAAAAAGTCAATATCGGATTAATAAGTAAAAACACTTTAGTTCGCTATACAATGGTAGAAAGTAAAACCAAAAAATTCTTAATGCAATGTTACAATGTTGAAGATTTAGAATTGACTTCATTAAAACTTTCCTACATAACAGAGTTCGAACATTATCTATTGACAAACGATAAACTTCAAACCAATTCAGCGCACAAATACATCAAGAATATTAAAACAGTTATCAATATGGCAATTGGTTTAGATTGGATTCAAACAAATCCATTCACTCAATTCAGATGCTCATATACAAATCCTGATAGAGAGATTTTGAATCAAATAGAAATTACAGAAGTGATGAACAAAGATTTGAAAGTTCCTAGACTGATTAAAATAAGAGACATTTTCATTTTTTGTTGTTACACTGGCTTTGCTTATTCAGACGTTCGTTCATTCGAACGAAATTCTGTAATGGTTGGTTTAGATGGTGAATATTGGTTAAGCACGCAAAGACAAAAAACAGGAATCAAAGAAAGTGTTCCATTATTACCTCAAGCATTAGCGATCATTGAAAAATATAAAAACGATGCCTACT
>CALPUT020000024.1 GCA_943326825.2 Chryseobacterium gleum
AACTATTGTTGCTAATGCAATTCCTACAATTGTCAAGGCCAAAAATCTTTTCATTCGTTGTTGGTTTAAAAATTAATATTAAGGCTTTTCTTTGTTTGTCTAACAAAAATATAATAAAATAAATAATAAACATAAATTATTTTTAAAATTTTCTACTTTTTTTATTTAAAATACGTTATTTTACAGACCGTTATATTCTCATGCGCTTATTTTTGTTGACTTTTATTATTTTTTTTAGTTCACTTGTTTTTGGACAAAAAACATATTCGTTAACATTTTCCAATGATCAATATTTATCGATTAAAAAAAACTATATATCTTCATTTAAAGATAGTTTAGAAGCAAAAAAGTATTTGCGAGAATTTCAACTTTCTGCAATTAAACAAGGTTATTTAACTGCATCAATTGATACAATCAAATTTTCACCGAACGAATTAGTCGCTTCATTTTACAAAGGACCAAAATTTGGAAATGCTTTTTTGAAACTTGAAAACTCTGAAATTTATTTTTTTAAAAAGTATATGCGGATTAATGAAAAATTAATTACAAATATGCCATTTTCTTCTTTACAGTTGTCTGCACTATTAAGGAAGATGCAAGATGTTCTTGAGAATGAAGGTTATCCATTTGCGAAAGTGTTTTTAGATTCAATTTCTGTTATAGATGAAGATCTTCACGCAAACATAAGAGTTCAAAAAAATCAATATTATAAATGGAATGCAATACATGTAAAAGGTGATAGTGCTGTTTCTAAAGTTGCCTTGATGAATATTATTCGAATTAAACCAGGAGAAAAATATTCTCAAGAAGAATTACGTTTAATTTCTAAAAGAATAAAACAAGTTAATTATTTAAAAGAGATTAAACAACATGAGATTTTATTTACCAAAAATGGAGCTGAATTATATTTGTATGTAAAATCAAACGCTGTAAGTTCAGTTAATGGAGCTATTGGACTTCAACCTAATCCTACTTCAAATAAGGTCAATTTAACAGGTGATATAGCTTTAAAATTATTGAATGTTATACGAAAAGGAGAATTGTTAGAATTTAATTGGAAAAGTATTCAAGAACAAACACAATCGATGAAAGCACATATAAATTATCCATTTATTTTAAAATCACCATTTGGTGTGGATGCTTTGTTTTCATTATACAAACGCGATTCTTCTTATTTGGAAACCAGAGCTAATTTTGGAGTTCAATATTTTTTAAAAGGAGGTAATTATTTTAAGTTTTTTTACCAAAATGATGCTTCAAGTGTTTTATCTGGAGCAAAAAATAATCCTTCTTTTTCAAATCTAAATTCCGTTCAAACAAATAGTTACGGTTTAGCTATTTTGAAAAAACAAGTAGATTATTTACCAAATCCATCAAAAGGTATCATTTTTAATTCGGAAATTGCCATTGGAAATCGAAAATCTATTTCGAAAATTGATTCTATTCAATTAAAATCGACAACCTATAGAGCTGATGTGAATCTTGAATTTTTCATCCCTTTATACAAGCGACATATCCTTAGGATTGCAAACCAAACCTCTTGTTATTATGCGCCGAGTATTTATCAAAATGAAGTGTTTCGATTTGGCGGTTTGACTCTTCAGAGAGGATTTAACGAAGAAGAATTATACGCTACAACAAAATCAACGATGAGTATTGAGTATCGTTACTTAGTTGATCAAAATTCACGTGTTTTTGCATTTTTTGATCAAAGTTGGTATGAGAATAATGCCGTAAAATACTTCAATGATAAACCTTTTGGCTTTGGTTTTGGATTCTCATTCGGAACGAATCTTGGGATTTTCTCAATTTCGTATGCACAGGGAAAACAATTCGATAATCCAATTTTAATTAAAAATGGAAAAGTGCATTTTGGTTATGTAGCTTATTTTTGAGTTTGTTTTACACCTTTTTCTGCATAGAAGCCTTAATGTCTTTCATGAATTCTGAAGCATAAACAAAATTGATTATTTCTGGGTTTTCAGTTTGAATGATTGATTTTTTATCACCACTCCACCAATTTTGACCTTTGTAGATGAAAATGATATTATCTCCAATTTCTATTACAGAATTCATATCGTGCGAAATAACAACTGTTGTAATGTTGTATTCATATGTAATTTCACGAATCAAATTGTCAATAACAATTGAAGTCATAGGATCTAAACCTGAATTTGGCTCATCGCAAAATAAATATTTTGGTTTCATAGAAATCGCACGAGCGATAGCAATACGTTTTTGCATACCACCGCTACATTCTGCAGGCAACAAATTGTTTTTACCTAATAAGTTGACTCTATCCAAACAAAAATCTGCTCGATGTTGCATCTCTTTTTTTGTCATTTTGGTAAACATAGAAAGAGGGAACATTACATTTTGCTCAACCGTCATCGAATCAAAAAGAGCCGAACCTTGAAACAACATCCCAATTTCTTTTCTGATTTCACGTCGATCATGATTTTCCATCGCTGAGAAATCTCTACCGTCATATAACACGCTTCCGCTATCAACTTCGTGTAAGCCTACAATGCATTTTGCAAGGACAGATTTACCTTGTCCAGATTGACCAATAATCATATTGACTTTTCCTGTCTCAAATTTCGTTGAAACATTGTCTAGCACTTGATTACTAGCAAAAGCTTTATTTACGTTTACAACTTCAATCATTACAACAACATCATTTGAGTTAAAAAGAAGTTGCAAATTAAAATCACAACACTACTAATTACTACAGCTTGAGTAGAAGATTTACCTACATCTAGCGCTCCACCTTTTGTATAATAACCATAGAATGAAGAAACAGTAACTATTACGAATCCGAATACGATTGATTTTACTAAAGCATAACCAATATCACCTGTTAAAAAAAATGATCTTAAACCAAAAATATAGGTTTCAGTATTCGATAAATTCGCCATTAGCAAAGATAACCAACCACCGACTAAACTCAATCCAATTGAAAATATCAGCATAATTGGAAAAAACAGAATAGCTCCAATTATTTTAGGTAAAACCAAATAATTTAATGAGTTAACCCCCATTATTTCTAGAGCATCAATTTGTTCAGTAACACGCATTGTCCCTATTTCAGAAGCTACGTTTGAGCCAATTTTTCCAGCTAAAATCAAAGATATAATTGTAGGTGAAAATTCTAAGATTGTACTAGATCTAGTTATAAATCCGATAGTGTATTCAGGCAATAGTGGAGAAGTCATATTTGCAGCTGTTTGTAAGGCAATTACACCACCCATAAACGTTGATAAAAGAGCAACAATTGGAATTGAATTAATTCCAATATTCTGAACTTCTTGAAACAAACGGCGACGGAATATTTTAGTTTTTTCAGGTCGTGAGAAAACCACCGATAGCATCAAAAAATATTTCCCTATGTTACTTAGTATTTTCATTCTGAGCGCTAAGTTAATAGATATTTCTTTTATTGCAGCGATAGATTTAAAGTTTTCATTTTTTTGTTCTAATTTTGAATAGTGGAAAATCCTAAAATAAATAAGCGTCAAAAAGCAATTAATAGTTTTAAAAAATTCTTACCAGAAGGATTTGAGGAATATATAGTTGATCTTTTTTTTGAGCATTCTATTCATTTTAAGATTGTTCCGCCAAGAAAAACAAAATTGGGTGATTTTAGAATTGGATCTGATTTACCAAAACCATTGATTACTGTTAATGGTGATTTGAATCCTTATTCATTTTTAATTACAACACTTCATGAATTTGCTCACCTACATACCTACTTGAAATACGGAATGCGAGTAGCTCCGCATGGTGAGGAATGGAAGAATTGTTATCGTAAGTTATTACTTCCTATTATTGATTCCAAAAAATTACCAAACGATATTGAAAAGGTATTGATGAATTCTTTAATTTCGACAAAAGCATCTTCATGTACCGATATAAATTTGAGCAGAGTTCTTCAAAAGTATGATCAAAAACAAGAAGGAATTGAAACCTTGGAACGATTGCCAAAAAACACTACATTTGTGTTAAATGGAAGAAAGTTTGTGAAAGGTGATTTGAGGCGTAAAAAATTTCTCTGTGAAGAAATTTCAAGTCGAAGAATGTTTTTAGTAAATGCTTTAGCGCAAGTCAGTCCAGTTAAATATTAATTTGAATGAAAAATAATTATTGTATTATAATGGCAGGCGGAATAGGAAGCCGTTTCTGGCCTATGTCAACACCTCAACGTCCGAAACAATTTTTAGATGTATTAGGGATAGGTAAGTCGTTACTTCAGATGACTTATGAAAGATTGTTAAATGTTGCTCCAAAAGAAAATATTTACATCGTTACAAACGAAAATTATTTTGATTTAGTTAAAGATCAACTTTCAGATTTAACGGATGATCAAATTTTGACTGAACCATTAAGAAAAAATACAGCGCCTTGTATTGCATATGCTTCTGCTAAAATATTTGCAAAAAATCCAGAAGCTACTTTGGTAGTTGCTCCATCTGACCATTTGATTTTAAAAGAAGAAAACTTTATTCAAACATTGAATATTGCGATTGATGAAGCGAACAAAGATGAACGCTTAGTTACACTAGGGATAAAACCAACGAGACCTGATACTGGTTATGGTTACATAGAATTTTCTGAAGAAGGTGAGATATTACCTGGTCAAGTAAATCCGGTAAAACATTTTAGAGAAAAACCAAGTAGAGAAATGGCTGAGTTATTCTTAAAAAGTGGAAATTATTATTGGAATTCAGGAATTTTCATTTGGAGAGCATCAACTATTTTGAATGCTTTAGAAAAGTTTAAGCCTGAACTATATGAATTGTTTGCAGGAGATTTGTCATTTTACAATACAGAAAAAGAGCAAGAAAAAATTAATCAATGTTTTCAAGATTGTGAGGATATTTCAATAGACTTTGCTGTGATGGAAAATGCTAAAAATACAGATGTTGTTTTAGCAAATTTTGATTGGTCTGATTTAGGTACTTGGGGAAGTTTATTTACCCATTTAGAAAAGGACTTTAACGGTAATGCTGTAATTGGAGATAATGTTCACATTATTAATTCAACAAATTGTATTGTTAATTTACCGAATAACAAATTGGCATTGATTGAAGGTTTAGATAATCATATAGTGGTTGAGTCTGATAATATGTTGATGATTTTGAATAAAAACGATGAACAAAATTTGAAAAAATACATGGAGCCAATGTCTGAAAAAAGTCCTCAGTTCTTTAAAGGTTAAACATATTATTCTCTTATAAATTTAAAACCCCGCATTTTAATAAATGTGGGATTTTTTTATAAAATTTATTTCCTCCCTCTAGGGAGGAAAAAGGAGGGTGACAAATTGAAATTATTATACTATCTGAAATATTTTATAGTTTCACCTCCCTTTAGTCCCTCCTCAAGGAGGGAAAAACTTAATTACCTTTTCGTTGTTGAATAGTATATTCTCTAAGTAAATCAAAATAACTTTTTGTTTCAACTACAACAACACCGCCCAATGTATCTCCGTATTTTGCAGGAATCCCTCCGGTGTACACGATCATGTTATTGATTGAACAGCTTGGAGTATTTTGTGTCTCGTTTAATTTTACACCATCTAAATAGTAAATCATTTCTCCAGTTCTTGATCCTCTAAAGGATAAATCTCCATTTTCATCCATTTTCACATCTGAACTCATCATAGAAATCATTGCTTTTACATCAAATTTGACGGATAGATGTTGAATGTCTTTTGCTGTTAAAGTATAAACGGGAGTTGAATTTAATGCTAAAATTAATTCATCATGAGTTTTTGAGTGTAATATAGTTGCCCCCTCTAAAAATATAGGTTTTGCAAATATTACGGTCCCAAGATTACCAAAACCATCCATAGGTACTGAAACACTATTTGAAGTAATGGTATCCATTTGATCTGTTATCATAACTATATATTCACCAGCTGGAATTGCACTAATTCTAAATTTTCCGTGTTCATCTGCAACGGCATGATATTTTTTGCCATCATCATCAATCCAAGCGATTACATTTGGTATTCCTAATTTGTCTTTTGCATCAACAACAGTTCCGATAATTTCTCCTAAAGCTTGACCTTGAGAGAAAACTTGGCTTCCAATAAGAAGTCCAATAAGTGTAATTAACTTTTTCATATTCAAAAATTTAAAGTATTTGAGAATAAGATGCTTGATAACTATTTATTCCATAAAAAAAGCTGAAGTATTAGTTCAGCTTTTAAATTTCAGTTATTTATTTTGATTAATTCAATTGTAATTCAGCACTTGAGCAAGCAAATCCTCTATCTACTTTTTTAAATAAACCTTGAAGAACTTTTCCGGGTCCAACTTCAATTACTTCAGTCGCTCCATCTTCTATCATTTGATTCATTGTTTGAGTCCAACGAACAGGAGCAGTCAATTGTGAAACTAAATTACGTTTAATTTCATCTGGATTTGAAATTGCAGATGCTGTTACATTTTGATATACTGGACATTTTGGTTGATGAAAAATAGTGTTTTCAATTGCAGCTGCCAATTCTTCTCTTGCTGATTCCATTAAAGGTGAATGAAATGCTCCACCAACTTGAAGAATCATTGCTCTTTTTGCACCTGCCTCTGTTAATTTAGCACATGCTTCTTCAACTGCTTTTAAGGCTCCAGAAATAACTAATTGTCCAGGGCAGTTATAATTTGCAGGCACAACCACACCGTCTATTTCAGAACATATTTTTTCAACAACTTCATCTTCTAAACCAAGAATTGCAGCCATTGTTGATGGTTCAGCTTCGCAAGCTTCTTGCATTGCTAATGCTCTTTTTGAAACAAGAAATAATGCGTCTTCAAATTTTAAAGTTCCATTAGCAACCAATGATGAGAATTCACCTAATGAGTGACCTGCAACCATATCTGGTTGAAAAGTATCACCTAAACAAGCTGCTAAAATTGTGGAATGTAAAAATATTGCTGGTTGAGTAACTTTCGTTTGTTTTAATTCTTCGTCTGTCCCTTCAAACATTATTTTAGTGATTTCAAATCCTAAAACTTCATTTGCTTTATGGAACATTTCTTTAGCTAATTCTGAATTATCATATAGATCTTTTCCCATACCTGAGAATTGTGCTCCTTGACCTGGAAATACGTATGCTTTCATGTTTTAATTTTTTTACAAATTTAATGATATTTTTAAAACCATTAAAATATATAATCTACCAACCTTTTTTGTTTTGCAATTATTTCAAAAAAAAACTGCCAAGCTTAGCTTGGCAGTTTTAAATAGTTATAGTTTGACTATTTTATTATTTTTTAACTACAAATTTCTCAGTAGTTTTTGATCCATTTGAAATGATATTTACCATATAGATACCATTGTTTAATGATTCTGTATTGATAGTCACTTTTTGGTTACCAGCAACAACGTTTGTTAATGTATTTGAATAAACAATTTTACCTGTAACATCAGTTACTGTAATGTCTACGTTAGCGTTGTTTTTCAAGTTGAAAGATACATTAGCTGAAGATACTGCAGGATTTGGATAAACAGAAACACTATTTACATAAGTATTTTCATTTAATCCTCCAGTGTAATCACTAGATAAACGAATCATAAATGCATTTGGATCTATAATTCCTGATGTAGTACCATCATCTAATTTACAACCAGTTGTTGATGATGGACATGATTGTGCAAGACCAATTCTTAAACCTGATGTTGAAGTGTAATTAACAGTCGCTCTGATTAATGTTGAACCAGGAATTAGTGTTATTCCTTGATCTGAATTAAAAGTATGCCATTGATTATCATTTGTAGGTGTTATGTCAATTATATCAGTGATTAATAAAAGATTCCATGCTGAACCATCCCAAGTTTCAATAGAACAATTTATTGCATCTGTTACAAAAGTACTTGACTGAGTTGGTATAAAAGCTTTAATAGAACCTAATTGGAAATCATCGAAAATATTAAACAAGTTATATGCACCTACAGCTGTAACATCTGATAAACCAGTAAAGCCAGCAGTCATTACACCATTGTCACGTCCGTAATCATTTCCACCAATTATAATTCCTCTAAATGAAGTTGTATCATTTGCTGTATTTGAATCTGTATTTCCTACTCCTAAATCTGTAGTAACTGAAACATTGTACGTTCCTGCAACTGTAGGATTAAAAGGAGTTGTTATACTAAACGTATCAATTTCCCCCATAGCTAATGTGCTACCGTGAATTAATCCTGGACCACTTGTTGCGCTATAAGCAGCAGCAGCAGGACAAGAAGCTTTAATTCTAAAGTTGTTTTGTGTAGCAGTTCCATTATTTAAAGCTGCTGTTGTAAATAATTGTCCAGGAAATGAAACTTGGCTTGAAGGGATTAAATAATAATCTGCACCTTGAGATGTTGACGTATCAGTTCCCATGAAAGAAGAAACTAATAATGCATCATTAGCCCAAGCTTCTGTAATTTTGATATTATCAACACCCCAGAACCAATCATAAGTTCCAACATAATGTAATCTAACTGATACATTTGAAGAACCCGCTAAACCTGCAGATGTAATATTGATAATTTCATGTTCAGGATTTCCAGAATTTGAATTCACAGCAACATCAGCATTTACTGGAAAAATTATCCAGTTTGCACCACCATCAATACTTACTTCAACTGAGTGAGTTTCTTTATAACGTCTGTAAATATTATCAAATTCTAAATACAAACCTGTTCCAGTTGATATAGCAGATAAGTCAATTGTATTTTGAAATTTAAAATAGGCATCTTGTTTTTTGCCATTTCCTGCTTCATCAGAATTAATGAATGCATAATTGTTACCTGCAGTACCAAAGCTTGTAGGAAAACTGTAAATACCTGCTTGAGAGCTTAATAATGCTGGGAATGTAGAAATAATATTCCATTTTCCTGTTGTACCAGCTGTTTGATTTGCACCAGCTGTAAATGACCAATTAGCAGGAGTTTCAAACTCATCATGCCATAAAATAGCTCCTTGAGCTTTCGATGAAGGGTTGATACTTTGTTTTACTGCTTTTGCAACAGTAAATGTATTACGAGATTGTGGAATTGAAACGTTTTTCTCAATTTTCTGAGCATTTACGGTTAACCCACTTAATAATACACTAGTAAATAAGTAAATCTTTTTCATAGTAATTAATATATTTTTATAAAATTAATAAATATTTAACACAAGTCATAATAAATGTGTATTTTTTTTGAGGCGGTTTTCAACAATAAAAGGCTGGAGGTATAATATATTAAGATCAATATAATATGCCTGCTATACATCCTGAAAGGTAGGAAGTTAATGTGCCACAAAGTAGCGCTTTCATTCCAAGTTTAGCTAAATCTGCTCTTCTTTCTGGTGCTAAAGCTCCAATTCCACCGATTTGCATTCCTACAGAACTGAAATTAGCAAATCCGCAAAGTGCAACACTTGTAATTAGTAAGCCTTTATCCGTTACGATAGGGTTGGCATAACTCACATCTGTTAAATTCTTATAAGCTAAAAATTCATTTACTGTTAATTTTTGTCCAAGTAATTTTGCTGCATTATCAACGTCTTGAGCTGGAATTCCCATTGACCAGGCCATAGGTGAAAATAATTTTCCGAAAATATAGTCTAATGTTAATCCTGACCACATAGAACTTAATAAAAAATTGATTAAAGCCATTAAGGCTATAAATCCTATTAACATTGCAATAACATTCATTGAAATTTTAAATCCATCAGCAGCTCCTTGACTAATGGCATCTATCACATTTGTATAGTTACTCTTAACCTCATGCTTTACATGCCCCATTGTTTCTGATACTTCTGTTTCTGGGAAAACTATTTTTGAGATTACTAATGCACCAGGAGCGGCCATTAAACTTGCAGCTATCAAATGTTCTGCATGTGCACCCATGTTAACATAAACAATAAGTACCCCGCCAGAAATACAAGCTAAACTACCACTCATAGAAGCTAAAAGTTCACTTTTTGTCATTGAAGGTAGATATGGGCGAATCATTACTTGTGCCTCTACCTGTCCAACAAATGCGCTAGCGACATTACTTAAAGCTTCGGCACCAGAAACTTTCATCACAAAATTCATTGCACGTGCTATAACTGCAACAATTTTTTGCATAATTCCAATATGATAAAAAATGGCAACAAGAATACATACAAGGATGATGGTTGCAGTAATATTGAATGCAAAAATGAAATTTGCTGGGGCACTATAATTTTGAACTCCATCTTTTCCAACAATACCTATTCCTCCATAAACAAAGTTGGCGCCTTCTTTAGCGAATTCTTCTATGTGCCTCATTCCACTTCCAATATATTGAAAAAAAGAAGTCACAGCAGGTACTTTTAATACTAAAATGGCGATAATTATTTGAAGGCTTAATCCAGAAATAACTAAGCGTTTATTAATTTTCTTTTTATTATTTGAGAATAAAAAAGCAATACCCAAAATAAATAATATCCCGATTAATCCGATAAATCGTTCCATAATAGTAGTAGTTTAAAGTTTATTGAGAGTTCAAATATTAATTTGAATTTCTTTTATTCATCTCATCTCTCAATTTTGAAGCTAATTCGTAGTCTTCATTTTCAAGAGCATTATTTAGTTGTTTTTCAAGATCTTCTGTAGATAATGAATTGATTGTTTCCTTAGGTTTTTCTATTTTTTCATCCTCTTCTTCTCCAAATGCAAAATCATTATCATTAGAGTTTTCATCTAATAATATTCCGGCACTTGCTAGGATGGATTCAAAAGTGTATACTGGACAATTAAAACGAACTCCTATTGCTATAGCATCAGATGTTCTAGCGTCAATTTCGGTTGTTAATCCATCTTTTTCACAAATCAATTTAGAGTAAAATATCCCTTCTACCAAATTATAAATCACAACTTCTTTTACTTCAATGTCAAATGCTGTTGCAAAACTTTTGAATAAGTCGTGAGTTAAAGGTCGAGTAGGAGTCATTTTTTCTAATTCGATAGCAATAGCTTGCGCTTCAAATCCACCAATAATAATTGGCAGACGTCTTTTGCCTCCAACTTCAGCTAGGACCAAAGCATAAGCGCCAGATTGCGTTTGGCTATATGATAATCCTACAATTTCTAGTTTTACTTTATTCATGCCTTCGTCTTCACGTTGGGTTTTAAGAAATAAATAGGGAAGCGTTATTAAGTGCTTCCCTATTTGTATTTTTTGATAAAATTACAATTTTATCTTAATTTTTAGTTGTTTGAAGCATTGAATTTTTTAACTGCTTCAACTAATTTTGGAACAACGTCAAAAGCATCTCCAATTACACCGTAATCAGCTGCTTTAAAGAATGGTGCTTCAGCATCTGTATTAATTGCTACAATTACTTTTGAACCATTTACTCCAGCTAAATGTTGGATAGCTCCAGAGATACCAACAGCAATATATAAGTTTGGACGAATTGCAACGCCTGTTTGACCAACGTGTTCATGATGAGGTCTCCATCCAATATCAGCAACTGGGCGAGAACAAGCTGTTGCAGCACCTAGTTCTTTTGCTAGATCTTCGATCATTCCCCAGTTTTCTGGACCTTTTAATCCTCTTCCTGCAGAAACAACTAATTCTGCTTCAGGTAATGAAATTTCACCTTCAGGTTTTTTAGTGCTTAATACTTTTACTTTTGAGTCACCTGCATTACCATTAAAATCTTCAACAGAACAATTTGCTCCAGTTATTTCAGGTTGAATACTATTTGGTAATAATGAGATAATTTTATTTTCTGTATTAACAGTAACATCTCCAAAAGCTTTTCCTGAGAATACATTCACTTTACAAGAAAAACCACCTTCAGTTGAAGGAAGGCTAATTGCACCTGCAACTAAACCAGCTTTAAGTCTTACAGATAATCTAGGAGCTACAGCTTTTGCAATTAAATCATGTGAAAAAACCACTTTATTAGCACCAGTAGAAGAAACAGCAGATGCTATCACTTTAGTAATTTGTTGGTCATCATCATAATTAGCGTTTCTATCAACTAATACTTTTGAAGCACCATATTGACCTAATTCTGCTAAAACATTAGAATCTGCATTTCCAACAGTAACTGCTATTACATCTTCTCCCATTTTTTTAGCATAAGTAACTGCTTCGAATGCACTTTTACCTAAACCATTATTGCTTGATATATATACGATTGTAGACATATTATAATTTTATTCTGATTATTAAATAACTTTTGCTTCATTGTGCAATAATGCAACTAATTCATCCATATTTTCAGGATTAATCATTTTGCATGCAGATTTAGCATCTGGCATTGTATATGAAGTGTAAGAAGTGAATTCTTCATTAGAGCTAACCGGAATAACTGTTAATGGTTTTGTTCTTGCAGCCATAATACCTCTCATGTTAGGGATTCTTTGTTCAGCCATTCCTTTTGCGCATGATGCTACAAATGGAGTTGAAACTTCAACAACTTGAACACCACCAACGATTTCTCTTTCTAAAGTTGCAGTTGTACCATTTAGGTCTAACTTAGTTGCTAATGATATAAAAGGAAGATCTAATTCTTCAGCAATCATGCCACCAACTTGAGAACCATTGTAATTAATAGTTTCTTTTCCAGTTAGAACGATGTCAAATGAGTTTTCTTTTGCATATTTAGCTATTTGAGAAGCTGTAAAATAAGCATCCTTTGGTTCAGCATCAATTCTTACTGCATCATCTGCACCTATAGCTAAAGCTTTTCTAATAATTGCTTCGTCTGCAGTGTTTCCTACTGTAATGATAGTTACAGTGCCTCCGATTGTTTCTTTAATTTCAAGAGCTCTGACCAAAGCATACCATTCGTCATATGGATTTACAATGTACTGGACACCATTTTCATCAAATTTAGTATTGTTTTCTGTGAACGCAATTTTTGAAGTTGTGTCCGGCGCTTTACTTATACAAACTAGTATTTTCATTGTGTTATAGATTTTCTTATATTTTCTTTTAGGCAAATTTAATAAAATTCATTTATACGTATTAATATATTGACATATTTTAAAAAATGAGTGAATTATTTCATGAATTTAATGATTCTTTGATTGAAAATAAAAAGAATCGAAAATTTATTTCATTTTTTCTTACATTTGCGAACTTGATAACGATAATTTAATAGTTACAAATGAAAACAGTACAATTTAGAGAGGCTTTAAGAGAAGCGATGTCAGAAGAGATGCGTCGTGATGAAAATGTTCTTTTGATGGGAGAAGAAGTTGCTGAATACAACGGTGCTTATAAAGTTTCTCAAGGGATGTTAGATGAATTTGGACCGAAAAGAATTATCGATACGCCAATTGCAGAACTTGGTTTTGCAGGTATTGCTGTAGGTGCATCTATGAATGGTTTGAGACCTATAGTTGAATTTATGACATGGAATTTTGCTATTCTTGCTGCCGATCAAATAATTAATAGTGCTGCAAAGATGCTTCAGATGTCTGGAGGTCAGTATTCTTGTCCGATTGTTTTTAGAGGAGGTAATGGTACTGCAGGTCAATTAGGAGCTACTCATTCTCAAAGTTTCGAAGCTTTTTATGCTCATGTACCAGGTTTAAAGGTGATTACACCTTCTAATCCATATGATGCTAAGGGTTTATTAAAAGCAGCAATTCGAGACAATGATCCTGTCGTTTTCTTGGAGTCTGAGAAAATGTATGGAGATAAAGGGGAGATTCCAGAAGGAGAATATATTATTCCGATTGGAGTTGCTAATACAAAAAGAAAAGGAACAGATGTAACAATCGTTTCATTTGGTAAAATAATTAAAGTTGCTTTAGAAGCGGCTGAAGTTTTAGAAAAAGAAGGTATTTCTTGTGAGGTTATCGATTTAAGAACAATTCGTCCAATCGATTTTCCAGCAGTAGTTGAATCTGTAAAGAGAACAAATAGATGTGTAGTTGTTGAAGAATCTTGGCCTTTAGCTTCTATTTCTTCTGAAATTGCATACCATTTGCAGCGATATGCATTTGATTATTTGGATGCACCAGTAATGAGAGTTACTCAAACAGATACGCCATTTGCTTTTTCTCCTACATTGATTGATGAAGCTTTACCAAATATTGATAGAGTTATTAAAGCAGTCAAAATGACTCTTTATAGATAATATTATTATATTGTTAAAGGGTTAAGTTTTTCTTGACCCTTTTTTTATTTCCAAATTTGATTAAAATTAGGACATTTCGTTGAAATTAATGATTGTAATTTAATTAAAACAAAATAACAATTCATTTTTCGTTAATAATTTAAGCAACTGGTTTTAAACTTTAACGTCTTCTTTTAAATTAAACTATTTCTACATAATTATTAATGTAATTTGTAAATATGTATAAAATCCTGTTAATATTGTTTTTTTCTTTTTTGTTGAAAAATTCATATTCCCAATTAGTTATTTCTAATCAAGGTGCATCTGCTTCTGCTATCGTTTCTGGTTTTATAGGTTCAGGTTTAACAATTACTAATCCTGTAATTAATTGTCCTAATGCTGCATATGGAACTTTTAGTGGAGGTAACGCTTTAGGTGTTGGGACTGGTATTGCCCTTACTACAGGTGATGTTTCACAATTGCCAAATTCTGGTTCAACTTTTACGAATGTAGATAATTTTACCACATGTAGTGATCCTCAATTAGCATCTTTAGATCCTAATGCAGTTAATGATTGTTGTATATTGGAATTTGATGTTACACCACAATGTAATCAATTAACAATTAAATTTATATTTGGTTCAGAGGAATATCCTGAGTTTGCTCCTCCTGTGAATCCTAATCCAGTGAATGATGTTTTTGGTTTTTTTGTTTCAGGGCCTAATCCTGCTGGAGGAAATTATGTGAATAAAAACATTGCTGTTATTAATGGGTCTACGACTTGTAGTATTAATAATATTAATCCTTCAACAAACTCTTCATATTTTGTTGATAATGCTACAGGCTCTGGTTTTGTTTTTGATGGATATTCAACTCCTATAACTTCTACAATTAATGTAACACCATGTCAAGTCTATCATTTTAAATTAGCTATTTCTGATGTTTTAGATGGAATTTATGATTCGGGAGTATTAATTAATTTTTTGCAATGTACAAATACGTTTACTGTTTCTACTACATCTAATCCTGCTTCTTGTGGACTGAATAATGGTACTGCTTCAGCGACTGTTTCAGGAGGGATAGGAACTTTGAATTATAATTGGTCTCCAGCTCCAGGAGGTGGTCAGGGAACCGCATCTGCTACTGGCTTGACTCCTGGTCAATCTTATACAGTAACTG
>CALPUT020000025.1 GCA_943326825.2 Chryseobacterium gleum
GAGCAGTTACTGGAGATGGATCACCACTTTTACCTGGTAAACCTACAACATGATTTGTTTCCATGTTCACATAAGTCATATCTAAAGTATTGATGCCAACATCTTCAGCAGTAATATATTTTCCAGCTAAACTATTTACAAATTTTCCGAATCTTCGCATCAATGCTTCTGACTTCATAGTATGTGAATCACCAATAATAACAGCTTTACCACCACCTAAATTCAATCCTGAAATTGAATTTTTATATGTCATACCTCTCGATAAACGAAGTACATCATTTAATGCTTCTAATTCATTTTTATATATCCACATTCTAGTTCCTCCTAAAGCTGGACCTAAAACAGTACTGTGAACTGCAATTATCGCTTTTAACCCTGTTGCATTATCATTACAAAATAAAAGTTGTTCATGATTGAACTGACTCATTTGTGCTATAACCGGATTTTCGGCTAAATCTACATCTTGAATATTTTTTACTTCAAACATATCCATTCGGTAATTGTTTTTTATTCGTTTTTATAGTCTATTTTTTTACTTTTGCATATTACTTCAAAAAGCATTGCAAAAATAGAAAATTATCGGATGAAGTCACTGAGCTATCTCAACAAATATTTTTTAAAATACAAATGGCGTATGTTATTAGGTATTTTATTCATCATTTGTTCAAATTATTTTGGCGTACAAATGCCTGTTTTTGTTAAAGATACAGTCGATTCCATCATTTCAAAAGAAAAATTAGATAGTTTTGATTCTGTATTAATTATTTCATTAAAAATCGGTGGTATTTACATGCTTTTGTCTTTAGGCAAAGGTTTTTTCTTATTTTTAACTAGGCAGTCAATAATCATAACCTCAAGATTAATTGAATTTGATCTAAAAAACGAAATATACAGCCAATATCAAAAATTAGATTATTCCTTCTTTAAAAAGAATAATACAGGGGATTTAATGAATCGTATTTCTGAAGATGTTGGTCAAGTTCGCCAATACCTTGGTCCTGGGATTATGTACACAATTAATTTGGCTGTTTTATTTACTATGAATTTCTCAAAGATGATCGAGTTGAATCTTCAGTTAACATTTTATGTGTTGGCTCCACTCCCGTTAATGTCTTTCTTGATATATAAGGTTTCTAATAAAATGAATAAATTGAGCGGTGAAGTCCAACGAGAACAATCAAAATTATCAACAATTATTCAAGAAACTTTTTCAGGAATAAGAGTTGTTAAAGCATATAGTCGAGAAAATGAGGCTAAATTTAAGTTTAATTCCTCTGCTCAAGAATATAAAAAAAGAAACATGAAGTTAGTAATGGTAAATGCCCTTTTTATGCCTACTATTATGTTTTTAATTGGTTTAAGCACATTGCTAACTATTTACTTAGGTGGTTTATTAACATATGACAAAACAATTTCTGTGGGTACAATTGTAGCGTTCATGATTATCGTAAATAATTTAACTTGGCCTTTTGCTAGTGTTGGTTGGGTTACTTCTATTATTCAAAGAGCTGCTGCATCTCAGGAAAGAATAAACGAATTTTTAAATGAAGAACCCGCGATTACAAATCCAACGGATGAATCATTTAATTTTAATGGAGAGATTGAATTTAGAAATGTGAGTTATACTTATCCAAACTCAGGAATAGAAGCCGTTAAAAATTTAAGTTTCAAAATTGAAAAAAATAAAACATTTGCTGTTTTAGGAAGAACTGGAAGTGGAAAATCAACAATTCTACATCTAATAATGCGTCAATTCGATCCTACTTCAGGTGATATTTTTATAGATGGTAAAAACTTAAAAAGCATCAACTTAAATGCTTTCAGAAAACAAACTGGTGTGGTTCCTCAAGATGTTTTTCTTTTTTCAGATACTATTGGAAATAACATTCAATTTGGTTTAAATGAAAGATCAATAACAGAAGCAGAATTAATTGATATTACTAAAAAAGTTCATGTTTACCATAATATTGAAGATTTTCCAGATAAATTTGAAACATTACTTGGAGAAAGGGGAGTAAACTTAAGTGGTGGTCAAAAACAACGAGTTAGTATTGCTAGGGCACTCATTGGTCAACCAAAATTATTGGTTTTAGATGATTGCTTATCAGCAGTAGATACTGAAACGGAAGAAATGATCTTAGGCAATTTGAAAAAAGATGCTATGGAAAGAACTACGTTGATCGTCAGTCATAGAATTTCCTCAATTCGAAACGCTCAAAATATAATTGTCTTAAGCAATGGAGCAAAAATTGAAGAAGGATCTCATGATGAATTAACTTCAATTCAAGGGGTTTATGCTGAAATGTATAAAAAACAATTGATTGAAAAAGAAAATCAAAACGATTAAATTCGAACCAAATAAGATTATATTTCTCTTCTTTTCAAGTGTTTAATATTTGTTTGAAGTGATTTAATAAATTCTTTCTAAATATGTTTGGCTATAACGATTCAAAATCATAACTTTGGGTCGTTAATAAATTAGATTCTAAAACCGCATATAATGAGCGTACTTGTAAATAAAGATTCAAAAGTAATTGTTCAAGGATTTACTGGAAGTGAAGGAACTTTTCACGCTGGTCAAATGATTGAATATGGAACAAATGTAGTTGGTGGTGTTACACCAGGAAAAGGTGGCTCAATTCACTTAGATCGTCCAGTTTTTAATACTGTTAAAGATGCTGTTAAAATAGCAGGAGCTGATACATCTATTATTTTCGTTCCACCTGCTTTTGCTGCTGATGCGATTATGGAAGCTGCTGAAGCTGGAATCAAAGTTATTATCTGTATTACTGAAGGTATTCCTGTAAGTGATATGGTAAAAGCAAAAGAATATATCAAAGCATTTAACTGTCGTTTAATCGGACCAAACTGTCCAGGTATAATTACAGCTGACGAAGCTAAAGTTGGTATTATGCCAGGTTTTGTATTCAAAAAAGGGAAAATTGGTTTAGTTTCTAAATCAGGAACATTAACATACGAAGCTGCTGATCAATTAGCAAAAGCTGGACTGGGAATTACAACAGCTATCGGAATCGGTGGAGATCCAATTATTGGAACTACAACTCGTGAAGCAGTTGAATTATTAATGAATGATCCAGAAACTGAAGGAATCATTATGATTGGTGAAATCGGTGGATCGTTAGAAGCAGTTGCTGCTAGATGGATTAAAGAACATGGTACTAAACCAGTTGTAGGTTTCATCGCTGGTGAAACCGCTCCAAAAGGTCGTACAATGGGGCATGCTGGTGCAATCGTTGGTGGTGACGATGATACTGCAGAAGCTAAAAAACGTATTATGAGAGAATGTGGAATTCACGTTGTTGATTCTCCAGCTCACATTGGTTTAAAAATGGCTGAGATAATGGGTGTAACAGCTTAATATTTCAATTTAATATATTTAAAACGCAATCTTTATGGTTGCGTTTTTTTTTGAGAAATAATATGAATTTAAAAGATGAACTTCTAATTTTTCATAAAAGTAGAGATTTAAAATCTTATACAAAATCAATTGTTGATGAACCTATCAAAATTGAAAAGCTTGTAAAGATAATTTCAAATTTAGAAGAATATCCTCTCAAAGAAATGAGTTCTTGGATATTAACGCATATAGCAAAATCAAATCCTGAGCTAATTCAACCGTTTTATGAAAAATTAGTAGATATTCTATTTATTACAGAAAACCAAACTGTTTTAAGAAATTGTACAAATATACTTTATCATTTAAATCCAACAGAATACAAAGAAAGTGAATTGATCGATCAACTTATTCAGTTTATTCAAAACAACAACAATAAAGTTGCACTTCAGGTTTATAGCATCTATTTCATTACTCATTTTGTGAAAAAATATCCTGAATTATTCGAAGAAGTCAGATCAATTATTGAACTGAATTCTCATAATCATAGTCCCGCCTATAATGTCGCAATTCGAAATTTCAGGAAATTGATATCAATTAAAAATCACAAAAAATAAAGCTATAAATATTTTACAGTCAATCTTACATTTTTAGGGGATTTCTGAGTAACTTTAAATAGTTTTAAAAAAATACATTTTGATTGATTTTTCATTTTCAGGTAATGTCACTACTCCAACAAAAGGCAAATTACTTATTTCAGATCCTTTTTTAAATGATGACTATTTTAGAAGGTCAGTTATCTATTTGTGTGAACATAATGAAGAAGGAAGTTTTGGCTTTGTCTTAAATAATTTTGTTGACATCAAATTATCTGAAATGAATCCTGAGTTCCCGAAAGTAGGAACAAGAATAAGTATCGGTGGACCAGTTGAATTGAAAAACTTATACTTCATCCACACATTAGGAGATCAGATTGAAAATAGTATTTCAATTCATGAAAATGTATGTATCGGTGGAAGTTTTGAACAATTAACCAAAATCATCGATAAAAATCCTGAATTAGAGAACAACGTTAGATTTTTTATTGGTTATGCTGGTTGGACTTACGATCAACTTCAAGAAGAAATTCAAAGTAATTCTTGGATAGTAGTTGATTTAAAATCAGATAAAGACTTATTCGATACAAACAATGAAGATATTTGGAAAGATTATTTAGAACATTTAGGAGGTAAATTTAAAGTTATGAGTAAATCTCCTATTAATCCTTCGGATAATTAAAGTAGAAGTTAGATTTTTAGAGATTAGATAATTAGACAAAAGATAATTATCTTAATAATTAGGAATAATTTTTGATAATAACATTTAAGTTTATCAATTAATTTAAAATTCAAAATCCATAATTCAAAATTCAAAAAAAAAGTGTCATTTCAAACTCCATTAGCAGAAAGAATGCGTCCAAAGAACTTGGATGAATACATTGGGCAAGAACATTTAATAAAAGAAGGTGCTTCTCTTCGTCGTGCTTTAGAATCAGGATTAATACCTTCAATGATTTTATGGGGACCTCCTGGAGTTGGAAAGACTACATTAGCGAACTTAATTGCAAACTTTCTTGGTCGGCCATTTTATACACTATCTGCTATTTCATCTGGTGTTAAAGATGTTCGCGATGTTATAAATAAAGTAGAACAATCTGGAATGTTTCAACAAAAAGGAGCAATTTTATTTATTGATGAAATTCATCGATTTTCAAAAGCACAACAAGATTCATTATTGGGTGCTGTTGAGAAAGGTATTGTCACATTAATTGGTGCAACAACAGAAAATCCTTCATTTGAAGTAATCTCTGCCCTACTTTCTAGATGTCAAGTTTATACTTTACAAAATCACACAAAAGAAGATTTAGAAAAATTACTAATACGATCTATTAAGGATGATGCCATTTTAAAGACTAAAAATATTACACTTAAAGAAACAAACGCATTGTTAGGTATTTCTAGCGGAGATGCTCGAAAACTTTTAAATGTATTTGAAATAATTGTTGGTACATATAAAATCAATTCGCCAATAATTATAACTGATGAACTTGTTCTATCCATTGCACAGCAAAGTTTAGCAATGTATGATAAAGATGGAGAACAACATTATGATATTATTTCTGCTTTTATAAAATCTATCCGAGGAAGTGATCCTAATGCTGCTATTTATTGGTTAGCGAGAATGATTGAAGGTGGTGAAGAACCAAAATTTATTGCTAGACGATTAATTATATTAGCATCAGAAGATATTGGTTTAGCAAATCCAAATGCTTTATTAATGGCTACAAATTGTTTCCAAGCAGTTGATGTAATAGGCTGGCCAGAATCTCGAATAATTCTCTCTCAATGTGCTATTTACTTAGCTACTTCACCCAAAGGAAATGCTTCTTATATGGCGATTAACCAAGCTCAAGAAGAAGTAAAAAGATCAGGTAACCTTCCTGTTCCTCTAGCTTTAAGAAATGCACCAACAAAATTAATGAAAGACTTAGGATATGGTCAAGGATATAAATATTCTCACAGTTATCCGGGTAATTTTGCTGAACAAGAATTTTTACCTTCTGAAATAAGCAACATGAACTTTTTCAAAGCAGGAAGTAGTAAAAAAGAACAGGAAATTGAAGAGAATATCCAAAAATTATGGGGGAAAAAATATAAATAAAACTACTTATGAAAAAAGTTATTTTTCTTTGTTTATTTATTTACATTTCTGTCCTCAACAGCTTTTCAACTATTTCACAAAAAATTTCAAATTCAAAAAAAGCACCTATTCGTTTAATATATTCTTGCGTTAGTTCAAACTACCTATGCGAGGATAACCCAATATCAAAAGAGAAAGAATGGCAATCTTTTTATAAGGATAAAAATACGGCATATCTTACCTCCCATTTAGCTTTAAAATCAAGTGAATCTTTCAAACTTAAAATTATTGTTCCAAGAAATCTCAATAACAATAGTTTAAACTTTTACATAGAAAACACAGTTAATAAACTATTCAAATATAAACTAAACGATTCAACTATCATTTTAAATATTCAGCATAAACCAACTGATTTTCAATTAGAAGCTTATTTAAAAAAAACTAAAATTAGTCAATTGGATATCCATTATTTCAATGAGAATAAGCAAACAGTTTTTATCGTACCATTAACATCAATAAAGTTAAATAAGGACAGTATTACAAACAACTTAAACTCTGTTTATAAACAAGTTAATATTCAATTAGATGTAAAATTTAATCCATCTTTTTCATCAAAAGATTTTAATGACACTTCACTATTTGTCAATCCTGACGTCAATAACGATCAATTTACTCATCAAATGAGAGATTTGAGGGACATTTATTTTGATCGTCATCCAAATGCAAATAAAAATGCTTACTACATTTTCATTATTCCTGGATTTAACAATAAAGATTTACATGGATATATGGCTAGAAATAAAGCATTTGGATTTGTAGCTGAAACTTCGCCTCTTATTTATCAAGATATTGCTCGGACTTTAGGTTTTGGTCTTGGTTCATTACAAGATTCATGGGTAAATGAAGGTCCCCAAAAAGGAAGTACCGAAAATTTAATGGATACTACTTATGGTTCAAAATTAACTTATTTTCAATGGGAATTAATCAGACGTAGTTGTGATAGTTATTTATTTTACGACGCTGAAGAAGATGTAAAGACAATTAATGGTCGTGTAGCCTATTATTCTTGGCAAGAAGATTTGAAAGGAAACATTATCCTAAGAGATGATAATTTATTAAATACTATCAAAAGACCTTTTAAGAAAAATTACCTTTCTTATCATTTAAATATTAATGACACCTTATTAAAACCTTTATTTTCAATAGGAAAATACTTTATTTGTTGGTTTCATTTTATATTTTTTTCATTCTTAGTATTAATTACCCTTTATTTTAGAAGAAAATGGAAAAGAAAAATTCAAATTCTATTCAAAAGACCTAAACTGATAACAAAGTTTCTTTTTTTAGTTATATTAATATTTAATGTAATTATTTACTACTCTGGATTTATTTTTATTCAAAATCAAATAGTTAAACATAAGATTACTTCAGGATATTTAGAAGAATTACATGACTATACCTATAAAGAAGCAATCAAAGCAATAATCGAAAATAAGGAAATTAAAAGAGAAGATGAAACCGCATTAAAATCTGAAATATTATTAAAAAGAGATCATAAATGGTATATGAGGACCAAAGGAAATGTATTATACTTTTCCTTGAAAAAAGATCAAAATGAAAAATGGAACATGTGTAAATTTCAATTTGACTCTAGAATTCTATTTGTTCCAACCTTAAAATTCAGTCAAAAAGTAGAAAGTCATTATATGGTTTTTAATTACTATGGAGAACATAATGAACTAATTAATCAACGTGTTTTTAATCATACAGGAACTGATATTACAGATAAATTAACTCTAAATGAAGATCCTTCAAAACGAGTGTTATTATTTGTAAATGGCTACAGACCTTCATCTATCGGTAGAACATTTGAAGAATCTTTTGCTGATATCCAAAAGAATGGATTAGAATTTCCAAATTCAAATAATTTAATTTATCTATTTGACCGTTACGATTATTGGAGACCTTGGAAAGAAATTGATTTAATCTTTCAACGAAGAATTAATCCTACCGAAAGTTATTATGCTGATGGCCATTTTTCTGTAGAAACTTCAAATTATAGAAGTTTAATAGACTTCACTTCTAGTTCTACAATTTATCCTGAGCGTTGTCCAAATAGACATAAACACACTTGTAAAAGAGTGAAAAATAATGATTCATTTTTTTCTTGGTTTAAATCTGATAAAACATTAGACCTACTTCCTACAAAACCAAATAAAAAAGGGTTTAATATTCGTCGTGAAAATGGCAGGATTGCTGGTAAAAACTTACTACAGATGTTGAATGAAATACCCAATAAATCTTTAAATGACTCAATCAATATTATCGCTCATAGCATGGGATATGCCTATGCTTTAGGAATTATTGATGAATTAAAAGGAAATATCAATTTAGGTGAATTCTACATTATTTCTCCAGAAAATCCAGAAAGTGGAACGATAAACATTAAAGATTGGACCCAAGTTTATCAATACGGTTGTGATCATAATAAATATAAATACACAGCACCATGTATGTTAGATGGTATAGCACCACAAAAAAGAACAAATGGATTACCAAAAAGTAATCACATTTTCATTCCTGAAAAATACTATAAACGTCATGGATTTTATGATGCTCATTTTATAGGTTATTATACTTGGATATTTGATTTAAAACCAACAGATCGAGGATACATAAGACAAAGATGATTTAATACTACTCTAATTTTAATTTATTGACAAAAAAATCAATTAACTTTAAAGTCTTAAAAGAAAATTGAACGCATGATTTCAAAATTAGCATACTACATTTTTGTTATTCCTCTCTCTTATTTGCCACTTAGATTAATTTATATCTTAACTGATTTTTTATATATTAATCTAATTTTAATTTTTCCGTATCGTCGAAAAGTTGTTAGACAAAATTTAGAACGCTCTTTTCCAGATAAAACACTTTCAGAAATCAAAAAAATTGAACGTAAATTTTATCGACATTTCACAGATATTCTAGCTGAAGGAATTAAAAATTTAACTATTTCTCAAAGAGAGTTATCAAAAAGATTAATTGTTAAAAACCCTGAAATCATGAATGAATTGTATACTCAAAACAAAAGTGTACTCTTAGTTTCTGGACATTATAACAATTGGGAATGGTTGATTACCACTCAAAACTCATTGTTCAAGCATCAAGCAATGGGAATCGGGATGCCATTAACGAGTAAATTTTGGGACAAGAAAATAAATGAAAGAAGATCTCGTTTCGGGATGAAAGTTATTCATGCCAAAAATTTTAAAGAAGCCATCGAAAATGAAAAAAACAATCCCATTGCTATATTAACTTTAAGCGATCAATCTCCTGGAGATTCTCGAAAAAGTTATTGGATGAATTTTTTAAATCAAGAAACTGCAGTTTTATTTGGAGCAGAACAAATGGCTCACGAATATAATTTTGCAGTTATTTTCTTTAAAATGATAAAAGTAAAACGAGGTTATTATCAAATGGAATTAAATTTGATTACGGATGATCCTAAAAAAATGAATTGGGGAGAAATTACTGAAGCTCATGCGCATTTATTAGAAAATGCTATTAACGAAAAACCTGAATTTTGGATTTGGTCTCATAAAAGATGGAAAAGAAATTTACCTTCAGATTTAAATGATTTAAAGGCCGAACAAAAATCAAAGTTTGAGCGTAAATACAAATCAACAAACTAAAATATGAAATTACTTTTCACAATAATATTCACTTCTATTTTAGCCTCATGTAGTTTACTCAAAGCTAAAAAAGAATTGTATTCTATAAATAGTGAATCAATTCAATATACCCAAGATAGTTGTTACGCAAGAAGTATTTTAATTAAAAACAACATTCTTTATACAGCCAATTCAAATGGGAAAATTTACTCAATTGACTTGACTTCAAAAGTTATAAGTGCTTACGGTTTAAAAGATGAAAAAATTCAAGAATTAAGAGATATTCAAATTATAGGAGATGAAATTGTTGCTATTCAAAGTGGAACAACAGGTTTAGCCGTTCATCTAATAGACAACACTTTAGAAATTGAAAAACATCAAATTTGGGATAGTGTATTTTTAGATGGTATAGATGGCACAAATAATATTGCATTTATGATGGGAGATCCAATTCAAAATATATTTTCACTTTACAAATATGAAAATAATAAATGGGAAAAATGCTCTGGTATTATTGGTGCTTTAGTGGATGAAGCTGGATTTTCAGCAAGTGGAACAAATGTTCAAGTATTAAATGATTCAACTTTTATTTTTGTTTCTGGCGGAAGTCAAAGTCGCTTTTTTAAATCTTCAGATAAAGGAAAAACATGGAGTTCAAAATTACTGCCTTTTGAACGAGGAGAAGGAATAGGAGCATTTTCAGTATGTTTTAAAGATGATTTATCAGGAGTTGTAGTTGGTGGTAATTATACTCAACCAAATAATAAAATGAAAAATGGATTCTTCACGAAAGATGGTGGAAAAACATGGGAAATAGCAACTATTTCTCCGAATGGTTATCGTTCAGCTGTTCATTTTAAAAAAGGTGTTTATTATACTTGTGGAACAAATGGATTAGATTATTCTCTTGATTATGGAAAAACTTGGTTTTCAATTTCAACTAAATGCTTTTTCGCAATGACTTCTGATAATGAAAACCTTTATTTGACTTCAAAAAATGGAATGATTGAAGTATTTAAATTGATTAAATAAGATGAATTCATCAGGAATTGTATTGCAAATAAAATCAATCATTCAAAAACAATTTGAAAATGAGTCAACTGGCCATGATTGGTTTCATATAGAAAGAGTTTACAACATGGCTTCTTTTCTTCAAAAAACGGAAGGCGGGGATATTGAAATTATTGAATTAGCGGCACTTTTACATGATGTATCTGACCATAAATTCAATGGAGGATCAGCTACTTTAGGTGGTGATATCGCTTTTGAAATGTTAATTAATTTAAATTACTCACCAGAAAAAGCTGAAAAAGTTAGAGAAATCATTAATCAAGTTTCTTTTAAAGGAGCAAACGTTATACATTTCACTAGCACAATTGAAGCAAAAATAGTACAAGATGCAGATCGTTTGGATGCCATTGGAGCAATCGGAATTGCTAGAGCATTTGCATATGGAGGAAACAAAGAAAGACCACTCTACGATCCATCAATTCCTCCTGTTTTACATGATAGTTTTGATGCATATAAAAATGCAAAAAGTCATACTATCAATCACTTTCATGAAAAATTACTACTTTTAAGAAGTAAATTGAACACTAGAACTGCAATTAACATAGGAAATAAACGACATGAATTTTTAGAATTATTTTTAAAAAACTTCATGAATGAATGGAATTTCTCGCAATAACTTATTTTAAATGTCTGAACATTACGCACTTGGGATTGATATAGGAGGCACAAACTCTGTTTATGGATTGGTTGACAAAACCGGAAATGTTATCATTGAAAAGAGTTTACCTACTTCACAGTTCGAATTACCAGAAGATTTAGTAAACAAAATATATAGCGATTTATTTAACGAAAAACTATTAGATTCAATCATTGGTATTGGTATTGGAGCGCCAAATGGGAATCATTTTACCGGTAATATTGAATATGCACCAAATTTAAAATGGAAAGGGATTGTTCCTTTGGCTCGAATTTTTACGGATAAATTCCATAAACCAGCTATTTTAACAAATGATGCAAATGCAGCTGCAATTGGAGAAATGCTTTTTGGAAACGCAAAAGATTTAAAACATTTTGTCACAATAACACTTGGTACAGGAGTTGGCAGCGGAGTTATTATTGATGGTCAATTGGTTTACGGTCAAGATGGTTTTGCAGGTGAATATGGCCATATTAGAATTATAAAGGACGGTCGAATTTGCGGTTGTGGTAGAAAAGGTTGTATAGAAACATATGCTTCTTCGACTGGTGTTGTTCGAAGTATTACTGAACTTCCTTCTGAAAACAAATCAACTTCATCGTTAATGAAAATTGAACATCCAACGGCAAAAGATGTTTTTAAAGAAGCTGAAAAAGGAGATTTATTTGCAAATGAAATTATTGAGTTTACTGCTGAAATTTTAGGTTCAGCTCTTGCTGATTTTTCTTGTTTTTCAAATCCTAAAGCATATATTTTATTTGGTGGAATTGCTCAAAGTGGTCCGGATTTTGCTAACAAAGTAAAATATCATTTTGAACAAAATGCACTGAAAATTTATCAAGATAAAGTTGAGATTAGAATTTCAAGTTTACACGGTAAAAATGCTGCTGTTTTAGGTTCAGCGGCTTCAATGTTCTGGAAAATATTAAATTAATTTATCGTTAAATCATATAAATGAAAAACGTTTTAGCATTATTCATACTAGTATTCAGTCATTTAATCACGTTTTCACAAGATAAAAGTGTCAACAAATTAAAAGATTCTCAAGATACGCGTAAAAAATATATAAATACTGACACTCAAGTTTCACCACCAAAAGATGAAATTCCAAAATCAATTATCAGTACGACTTATGTCAACACATTCATTGGAACAGGTGGTCATGGTCATACCTATCCTGGAGCAAGCGCACCTTTTGGAATGATCCAATTGAGTCCTGACACAAGAGCCTACGGATGGGATGGTTGTGGAGGATATCATTATTCTGATTCTGTTATTTATGGTTTTAGTCACACACATTTAAGCGGTGTTGGTGTTCCAGATTATTGTGACTTATTAATTTCACCTCAATTAGGAAAAGCAAAAGTTGAACCTGGTTACAAAGTTGCTGGTGGATACGGTTCAAGATTTGATCATTCTTCTGAAAAAACAGCTCCGGGTTATTATGAAGTCTTTTTAAAAGACCCAAAAGTTCTTGTTCGATTAGCAACAACAGAGAGATGTGGGATACATGAATATAATTTTAAATCAAAAAAAGGTAAAAGATACATCGTATTAGATTTAGATCATAGAGATCAATTAATCTCTTCAGATATTAAATTGGAATCTAAAACAGCTATTTCTGGACATAGAGTTTCAAAGGATTGGGCGAAAGAACAACATTTTTATTTTGCTATGGAATTAAATGTTCCGTATCAAAAAAGCAAAATACTATCCAAAAATGGACAACATAAATTAGTTTTAGAATTCTCTGAAAAAATTCAACAAATTAAAATTAAAATTGGAATTTCAGCAGTCGATGTTGACGGAGCTAAAGAAAATCTTGGATATGAAATAATGGATTTCGATTTAAGTAATGTTTTTACAACTACAATAGAATCTTGGGCACATGAATTAAACAAAGTCGATTTCACTTCTACTAATAAAGATGAATTAGTAACATTTTACACGGCGCTTTACCACTCTTTTTTAAGTCCAAATTTATTCAACGATGTTGATGGACGATACAGAGGTAGAGACAATCAAATTCACAAATTAGCGGCAACTTTTGAAAATCAATATACTGTTTTTTCACTTTGGGATACATATAGAGCAACTCATCCTCTTTTTACTCTATTACAAAAACAAAGAACAGGTGAAATGATTAATACATTTTTAAGACAATATGATCAAGCGGGTGAACTTCCAGTTTGGGAATTAGCTGGAAATGAGACAGATTGTATGATTGGATATCACGCTGCTTCGGTTATTACAGATGCTTACATGAAAAAAATTCAAAATTTCGATATTGAAAAAGGGTACCAAGCAATGCTTAAATCTTCTAAAATAAATGAATTAGGGAAAATTCAATTTGGCAAAAATGGATTTATTTCTTACAACGAAGAACCTGAATCTGTTTCTAAATCGTTGGAATATGCATATGATGATTATTGTATTTCGATCTATGCAGATGCAATTCAAAACAAACTGAAAAAGAATGAAGATGTCCGAAAAGAATACTTAAACAGAAGTATGAATTTCATAAACCTTTATGATCCCAGTACAAAATTCATGAGAGCTCGTAAAAGCGGTTTATGGTATTCCCCTTTTGATCCAAGTGAAGTGAACATGAACTACACTGAAGCAAATAGTTATCAATATTCGCTTTATACTCCTCATGCAATTGGTGTTTTAATCAATCTATTAGGAGGAAAAGACGAATTAGAGAAATGGTTAGATCAATTATTTTCAGCTGAATCAAAATTAAATGGAAGAGATCAAGTTGATATTTCAGGATTAATTGGGCAATATGCTCATGGAAATGAACCTTCTCATCACATGGCTTATTTGTATAATTACACCAATCATCCTCATAAAACTCAATTATATATTGATAAAATATTAAATGAAATGTATTCCACAAAACCAGATGGTTTAGCCGGAAATGAAGATTGCGGACAAATGTCTTCGTGGTACGTTTTAAGCGCAATGGGGATTTATCAAATTGCTCCCGGAAATCCTTATTTCGAGATTGGAAGACCCTTAGGTGAAAAAACTACTTTAAAATTAGAAAACAGAAAAGAATTTACAATAAAAGTAACAAATCAATCAAAAGATAATAAATACATTCAAAAACTAAAGTTAAATGGTCGTAAAATCAACCGTTTATATTTGAGTTATGATGATATTTATGATGGAGGAACAATTGAATTTGAAATGGGACCTGAACCAAATTCTAAAGTTGATCAATTCGAACATGCTCCAACGATTGAAACCGTTCCTTCTGATTTCATACCTGTTCCTTACTTTGAACAAACAGCAAAAAACTTTAATGATTCAATGACTGTTAGTATGAACTATCCAAATATAAAAGACCGTGGATTTCAGATAAAATATACGATTGATGGAAGTGAACCAACTATTAATTCCAAAACATTCAAATCACCTTTTATTATTACCGAAACAAAAAACATCAAATGTCTATTAGTAGATACAATTTCTAGCACAGTTGGAAAATCAGTTATGAGTGAATTTGTGAAAATTGATAATTCTATTCATTTAAATCTACAATCCGCTTATGCAAATCAATATGCTGCTTCAGGCCAAAACTCACTTATAGATGTTGTTTTTGGTGGAAATGATTACAGAACTGGAGATTGGCAAGGTTTTCAAGGAACAGATATAATTGCTGAAGTATCATTTGATACTCCAAGGACATTGAAAGAAA
>CALPUT020000026.1 GCA_943326825.2 Chryseobacterium gleum
TTGCAAGTTCTTTTGTTGTAAAATTAATAAAAGAAGAGGGTTATTGGTTACCATTCATACAAAAGTTTGAACAAAAAAAAAGCTCAGTAATAAAACTGAGCTTTTTGTAGCGAGGACGAGAGTTGAACTCGTGACCTCAGGGTTATGAATCCTGCGCTCTAACCAACTGAGCTACCTCGCCATAATTGAGGGTGCAAATATAAAAGTAATTTCTTTAAATGAGCTAATAAAAAATGTTTTTTATTGAAAAAATTACAATAAAAATGTCTATCTATTTAATTTTCAATGAAAAGATTAAATAGAATTTATTTTATTAGTAAATGTGTGTGATTTTTTATTAAAACGTTTTCAACACTTAATTTATTTGAATTTCAAATAGATAGGTTAAATTATTTAAGAATTATAATTGTGCATTCATTTGTAAAGGCTTAAAGTCTAAATATTATTAGTAAATTTAAACTGCTTATGTTATATCAAATACAATAACAACAATGGGAAAAATAAAATTCGAACTTGAATTTTTACTTAAAACATCTTCAAGAGTTTTAGAAAATATGATTACTACTCCAGCAGGATTAAGTGAATGGTTTTCAGATGATGTTGTTATTAAAGATGATCTAATAACATTTAAATGGGATAGTGGTGAAGAAAAAGCTCGCCTTTTAACAAAACGAATCTCAGATAAAATTAAATGGCAATGGACTGAAGATGAGGAAGATGGAATTGATAGTTTTTGTGAATTAAAATATCATATAGATCCTTTAACTAAAGTTGTTGTTTTAACTGTTACTGATTTTGCTGAGGAAGAAGAAATGGAAGAAGCGAAACGTCTTTGGGAAAACCAAATTCTCAAAATGAAACAAACTTTAGGAGCATAATTAAACCTTAATTCTATTCCAAGTGAAAAGGCTCTACGTTTTTAGCATTCGTTCTTTTGCAGGTCCTTTTATTGTTACATTTTGTATTTCAATGTTTATATTAATCCTACAATTTTTGTGGAAATACATTGATGACTTAATGGGAAAAGGGATTTCTATAACCGTAATTTTAGAATTATTATTTTTTGTTTCAGCAAGTTTAATTCCACTAGCACTTCCTTTAGCTATTTTACTTTCGTCGATCATGACTTTCGGAAATTTATCTGAACATAATGAATTAACGGCGCTAAAATCAAGTGGTCTTTCTCTTTATAGAATTATGCGCCCATTAACTGTTGTGATATTGATTATTGCAGCTTTTACCTTTTATTTTGCAAATTATGTTATACCTGTTGCTAATTTGAAATGGCATTCTTTGGTTTATGATATTCAAAACACTAAAATATCTTCTATAATTACACCAGGTGTATATAGTAAAGAGTTAGACGGTTATGCTATTAAGGTCAAAAAAGAATCAAATAATGCTTTTGAAGATATTTTAATTTATGATCACACGGACCCTAATAAAATAAAAACAATTCGAGCAAAAGCAGGGAGAATTTATAAATCAAGTAATGGTAAATATTTATTTTTCGAATTGAATGATGGTAACCAATCAGAAGAATTAAATCCACAAGCCCCTACTTTTTTACCAAATGGAGAAATACAACCAACACCTACTAACTTCAGGAAGGCAACCCAAACTGGATTTTCTAAAGCAACTATAAAAATTGACATTTCAGGATTCCAATTAAGTCGCTCTGATGAAAATTTATTTAAAGATCAATTCGAAATGTTAAATGTGTTTCAAATGGATTATGCGATTGATTCGATTCAAAAAAATGCAAATACAATTATTAATAATTTTATTACTTCTTTAAAAAACGACCATTTATTTTTTGCTTCAGAACGATTTATAAAAGATTCTAAGAAAAATATTCAAACTAAAATAATTCCTGAAGTTGGGAAAGTTATTATTTACGACACCATCAGTAAAACTGACAAAATCAATGCATTAACTGCTGCATCAATTAGATTAAGACAGAAAAATGAAAATTTAAACGGACAAAAAGATTTCATGGCTTCATTGGATTTTAATATTGTTCAATTTGCTATAGCTTTTCATAAAAAAATCGCGCTGACATTTGCAATTATCGTATTGTTTTTTGTTGGGGCTCCTCTTGGTGCAATAATACGAAAAGGTGGATTTGGTGCCCCCGTTGTAATTGCCGCGCTACTTTTTATGGTCTATTTTATTTTAATTTCAGTAGGGGAAAGTTTAGCACAAGAACAAATTGTATCTCCTGAATTAGGGATGTGGTTCGCAACATTGGTTTTGACACCGTTTGCAATTGTATTTATGCTAGCAGCAGCAAACGATTCACCTGTTTTTAATAAGGAGACATATACTAAGATATTTTCAAACTTGAAATTTAGAAAGATAAAAAAATGAATGTATTGTATTTAACAAACAAGCCTGTATATCCTATAGTTGATGGTGGTTGTTTAGCAATGCATGAATTTTTAAAATGCCTACTAAACGCTGGTTACAATGTAAAAAACTTTTCAATTGCAACACCTAAACATCCTTTTGACATTGATAATTATCCTTCAAAACTTTCATCTATTATTAAACCGGAAGGATATTTCATTGATACTAGTTTATCAGTAATTAATGCGACTAAAAGTTTATTAATCAATTCTTCTTACAATATTGATCGATTTTATTCTATTGAATTTGAGAAAATTATAATTGAATACATCAAGAAAAATGAATGCAATATTGTGATTTTTGAAAGTATATATTTTGCTCATTATCTTAATCAAATAAAAAAGAAATGTAATAAAATTAAGGTTATATTGAGAAGTCATAATGTAGAACATGAAATATGGGAAAAACTTGCAATTAATGAGGGAAATCTGTTTAAAAAAATCTATTTACAGAAACTCTCAAAAAATTTAAAAAAAGTTGAATTGAATGTCTTATCTCAATTTGATGGTGTTTTTTGTATTTCAAAATCAGATAAAAATAAATTCAAATCTTATTTACCTAATTTAAATTACGCAACTATTCCGATTACAATTGATCAATCAGCTATTAATTCAGATTATTCGATTCAACGCTTTTTCCATATAGGTTCTATGAATTGGAAACCAAATATTGAATCTGTTAATTGGCTTATTAATGATATTTTCCCAAAAATAAAAACTTTACTTCCTAATGCAGAATTAGTATTAGCTGGTTCAAATATGCCAAAAGATATTGTTTCAAATCCTGTAAATGGAATAAAAGTTTTAGGTTTCATCGAAGATGTTTCTAGTTTTATGGTATCAAATGGAATTATGATTGTACCTTTAAAATCTGGTTCAGGTGTTCGAGTGAAGTTAATTGAAGGTTTAAGTCTAGGAGTTCCAATCATAACAACAACTCAGGGCTCAGAGGGAATAGAATCATCATTAAATGATTTGAATAATAAAACAATGATTATAGAAGATGATTTAGAAAAAATAGTATCAAGTGCTGCTAATCTTTTTCAAAATGAAGAATTAAGAAAAGAGATCGGTCAAAATGGTCAAAAATTAATTGAATCAAAATATCAAATTGAACCTGTAACAAAAAAAATAATTGAGTTCATCAAACACATATCATAAAAAAAAAATAATTATAATACTCTCTAGATTTCCTTTTCCACTTGAAAAAGGAGATAAACTAAGAGCATACTATCAAATTGTTGAACTTTCAAAATTCTACAATATCACCTTAATTACAACATCAGATCAGAAAGTTCATAAATCTTCAATTGATAAATTAAAACCATTTTGCACTACAATTCATATTTTCAAACTCAGTAAAGTTTCAATTGTATTTAATACGTTATTTCAATTTTTCACAAAAAAACCATTTCAAATAGGATATTTCTATTCTAGTAAAATTAATTTCACAATTAATAAAATATTAAATGATGTTGAACCTGATCACATTTATTGTCAACTAATTCGCGTTTCGGAATATGTAAAAAATTATCACTCATGTTCTAAAACAATTGATTATATGGATGCTCTTTCAAAAGGAATAGAACGAAGAATTGAAAAAGCTCCTATTTATTCAAAATGGTTATTCAAATTAGAAGCAAAGAAATTAACTGAATATGAACGAAAAATATTTGATTATTTTGAAAACCATGTCATAATTAGTGATCAAGATAGAAAATTTATTCTTCATCCTGAACGAAAGAAAATAATTTGCATTCCAAATGGTGTTGATAATTCATTTTTTGAAGACATCCATAAATCAAATGAATTTGAATTAATTTTTATTGGAAATTTAAGTTATGCTCCAAATATAGAGGCCGTTCAGTACATTAACAACAATATTCTTTCATATTTTGTTAAAAATAATAATCCAATTAAGTTATTAATTTCAGGAGCAACACCTACTCCACTAATCCATAAAATCGCACAAAAAAACAAGAACATTCTCCTTACTGGATGGGTGAATGATATTCGCACATCATACGCAAGAGGAAAAATATTTATTGCCCCAATGATGATTGGTACAGGTCTTCAAAATAAATTAATTGAAGCCATGGCAATGGGGATTCCATGTATTACTACTACTTTAGCAAATAACGCTATTAAAGCTCAAAATGAATTTTCAATTGTAGTAGCTGATACTCCTGATGAATTTAATAACGCAATTGAAAAATTATTGACGAATAAAGAGTTTTATACTTCCATATCACATAATGGAAAACTTCATATATTAAACAATTTTAATTGGGTAAATTCTTCAATACAATTACACGAACTTTTTAATAAAAAATAAGACATGCTAGAAAAAGAAGAATTTAAAAAATTAAATAAAGGATTTTGGATTGGATTTCAAACACATATGTCCAAAACTAGAAATGTAAACGACAAAAGAATTAATTGGATTAATTATAGATCAGATGTTAAATCTATATTTATTCGTTTAGAAGTTGATGGTAAAGGTGCTCGCTTATGCTTTGATATTCAAGAAAAGGATATAGAATTGAGAAACTTAATCTATGAACAAATGACTGAATTAAAAGTTGTTTTAGAGGATATTACTGTTGAGAAACCAAATTGGGCTCCTTCCTTTTTGTTGCAAAAAAGACAAGATATTTCAAGGATTTATTGGGAAAATGATTCTTTAAATTTATACAAAATTGAAGATCATCAAAAAATTTATGAATACCTAAGAGAAAGATTGATTAAATTTGATCAGTTTTATCAAGAATACAAAGAAATATTAATCGCAATGGTTAATTAAATCAATTTATTATGCAGAAACAGTTACTTTTTATCATATCTATATTTTTCAATTATTATTCTCAATCTCAAACAATTATTTTTCAAGAAGATTTTCAAAATGGTATTACAAATTCTTGGACATTAATTGATAATGATGGATTAACACCTGTTTTTAGTGAATATAATAATGCTTGGGTTGCCATTGTAGATCCTGAAAATCCTTTAGATACAGTAGCAAGTTCAACTTCATATTTTAATCCTACCGGAAAAGCTAACCGTTGGTTAATTTCACCTCAAGTAACACTAGGAACATTTGGTAATTTCTTAGATTGGAATGGGAAATCTCAAGATGCTTCATTTCCTGATGATTATATGGTATTAATTTCAACAACTGGAACACAAATTTCTGATTTTACTGATACTTTATTACAAGTGTCAGGTGAGAATTTTGAATGGACAAATAGAATGATCGATGTTAGTTCTGAGGGATACAATAATCAATCGGTTCATTTTGCATTTGTTGAAAATACTACTGATGGTTATAAATTATATTTAGATTCAATTATAGTTGTTAAGGAAGATCCTGTTTTCCTTAATGAAATTTCTGAAATTAATTTTTCAATTTACCCAAATCCTACTTCTTCAAAATTGATTATTTCAAGTTCAATTTTATTTGATAAAGTAACTATCTATAATGAATTAGGTCAAAAAATCATCACATCAACTTATAAAGAAATCAATGTTTCAAGTTTTGAAAATGGAATTTATATAATAGAATTAATTTCTAAAAACCAAATCTCAAGAAAAAGATTTATTAAAAATTAAAATTCAGGGAGGGGAATTAATACCAACTCAAATTGGTCTAAATTCTTTGCAAATGGTTTTAAAATAATTTTTTGATCTTCAATTGATTCAAAATGATATTTCCATTTTGTTTTTTCAAAATTAACCTCAATTATTTTTTCATTAGAATTGATCGTGAAATTTGCTTTGTTACCTTTTGAATATGCTATTTCATTTAAATTAGTCAATACAACTCTATTCGGCTTATAAAAAATAATAATATCTCGTTGTTTACGAACTAATGGTGCATAATTTTTATCACCTCTATTAATTTCATCAATCAACCAAACTTTACTATTATTATCATGAAATAAAACGGAATAATCGATTTCATTTAATTCATATTCAGCTGAACAAGAGGAAAGTAAAATTGAAATTATGATAAAACGAAATACTTTCATCTATAAGATCATTCCATTTTTAATAATGTCCTTTTCAACCTCTTTTGAAATAGAATCTTTCAATTCAGCTTTTACAGGTCCACCCCAATTCGCACCTTCAATCACTTCAACAGATTTATAAATATATTTCATACCATCCCAAGAAAAAATACAATTATAAAAAACATCTTCACCTTGATCTTTATCGTTAAATCTCAAAATTAAATCCTTTGAACCTGATTTGGCTTTCTGCATCGCAATTAAATTAGCAACAAATTCATTCACCTTTACTAATTGACCTTTTTCCCTTGCAAAAACAGCAATTCTTCTTAAAGGAAAACCATATGTTTTAGATTTAGTTAAAAGTATAAATGCATTATTGATAGGTTTTTTATCTGAAAATGCAAACAATTCAAAAAAGCGAGGTGAACATGATGGATGCATATAATCCTCGTTACTTGTGTTTTTATCAGAACAAATTTTTAATTCCTTCAATAATTCAACTTTTGTTAAATCATCAAACTCATCTTTATCAAACAATGTTTCTATTTCTTGAATATCACGTTCTTTAATTTCAACATTATTTTGATTTTGTTCTTCTTCATTTTCATCTGAAGCACAAGAAAAAAGTACAAAAGACATAAAGAGTATATAAACTATTTTTTTCATTCGATAATTCTTTAAATTATAATGATTTATTCTCGATTAGTTACATTTAAATTGGGAAAACTGTAAGGGCCTTTTTGATAGACACATCAAACTTTTGCATATTAACTCCATTTTCAATTCTATTTTGATTCATCCAATTCAACATTATTTCAGTAGGCATATTACCTGTCAAATCATTTGTAGCCATAGGACAACCTCCAAAACCTTTAATTGCTCCATCAAATCTTCTACAACCTCCATTAATTGCTGATTTTACTAAATTTTCAGCATTCTCAAACGTTGTGTGAAGATGTGCTCCAAATTCTACCATTGGTAAACTTGGAATTAAATCATTAAAAATTGATTCAACACTTTCTGGAGTTGCAATTCCAATAGTATCAGAAAGTGCTTGAATTTTGACACCTAGTTTTGAATACAATTCATTACACCATTTCACCAAAGTATCAGCATTCCATTCATCACCATAAGGATTTCCAAAACCCATTGAAAGATAAATAACCAATTCTTTGTTATGTTTATCTGCTAATGATTTAATTAGCTCAACATTTTTGAAAGAATCTTGAATTGAACTATTCGTATTTCTTTGCTGAAAAGTTTCAGAAATTGAAAATGGAAATCCTAAATAATTAATCTCTTCAAAATTACATGCATCAACCGCACCTCTTTCATTTGCAATTATTGCAAGTAATTTAGTTGACGATTTTAAATTTAAAGATTCTAATACTTCTGCAGTATCTCTTAGTTGAGGTATGGCTTTTGGAGAAACGAAACTTCCAAAATCTATTGTATCAAAATCACATTCAATCAATGAGTTAATATAATTTATTTTATTCTCTGTTGGAATAAAATCGTGAAGTCCTTGCATAGCATCTCTTGGACATTCAATAATTTTAACTTTCGACATACTAATTATTTAGATTGTAAAATCGCTTTATTAATTCGTTTTATTAACGAAGGACCTTCGTATATGAAACCTGTATATAACTGAATTAAATCAGCACCTGCATTTAATTTTTCAATTGCATCTTCTGCTGAATGTATCCCTCCAACACCAATAATAGGAAATGATTTGTTTGATTTTTCTGATAAATATTTTATAACTTCTGTTGATCTCTCTTTTAATGGTTTACCTGATAATCCTCCAGCACCAATTGATTCTACAAATTCAGAATCCGTTTTTAAATCTGCTCTAGAGATAGTAGTATTTGTTGCGATAACTCCATCTAATTTAACCTCATTTACAATCTCTATAATATCATCTAATTGTTCATTTGTTAAATCAGGTGCGATTTTCAATAAAATAGGTTTTTGAACCTTTTTCAAATTATTCTCATCTTTCAGAGATTGTAACAATTGCTTTAATGGTTCTTTCTCTTGAAGTTCTCTTAAATTAGGTGTATTTGGAGACGATACGTTGACAACAAAGTAATCTACATAATCGAATAATGCGTTGAATGCTAACTTGTAATCATTATTTGCCTCTTCATTAGGAGTAACTTTATTTTTACCAATATTTCCTCCTATAATTAGATTAGTCTTTTTGTTTTTTAGATTTTCAATTACAACTCCTGTACCTTCATTATTAAAACCCATTCTGTTAATGATCGCCTCATCTTCTTTCAATCTAAATAAACGTGGCTTATCATTCCCCGGCTGACCTTTTGGTGTAACTGTTCCAATTTCAATAAACCCAAAACCAAAATGAGCCAATTCATTGTACATACTTGCATTTTTATCAAAACCAGCTGCCAATCCAACTGGATTCTTAAATTTTATACCAAAAACTTCTTTTTCAAGTCTTTGATCATCCAATTGATACATTTTCTTCCATATAAATTTCATTCCTGGTATTTTCAATAAAAATGAAATTGAATTTGCCGTGAAATAATGAATTTTTTCAGGATCGAAATTGAAAAGTATTTTTCGGATTAATTTATACATAAAATATTATTTTTCACAAATGTATGAATGCAAAACGAGGTGACAATTGCCACCTCGTAAATATTATCAATTTTAATCGATATAATTTAAAATTTATATCTACCTTTTTTAAATTTCATTCGTCTAATATGTCTGCTGTAATTTCTGTAAGTAACATTTCTAGTTACTACAACATTTAAATAAAAATAAGCATCATTTTGAATATCACCTCTTTGAAGACCTGTATCAAATGCATTTGCAACTGGGCTATTCAAATCTTTTGGATTTGATAAAGCACCAGCAATAGGACCTTTAGCCTGAGAAATAAAGTTTGCATCATAATATACACCATGAACATCATCTATATAATCAGAAAAAGTTTTTACATATGAAAACTCTACACCTAATCTCCACATTCTAGAAATACCAAGTCTAGCACCTACCCCAAATGGAACAGTTACAGTGCAAAGTCCATAAGGAGTTGGACCGTTTGGTAAACCTTGACCTTCAGTACTCAAAGGTCTTAGCTTATACCATGCACCCAAGTATTGCGCTTTTGGTATATAAGCAAGGACACCTACCCCAACAAAAGCATATACTTGATCATTATGATCTCTTAAACCTTTTAAACCAGGGATATTATAACGTTTTCCAACTTTTTCATTTGCAAAAAAGATGTAATCAACTCTTTGTGATAATTCGAAAGCAATTGTTTTAAAAGATAGATTTCTTGCATTTCTCCATGGATCTTTAGTGTATTGATCACTACCTTTAAAGACTGCGTAATGAAATGAAGTAGTTGTTGCCCAATATGGATGAAAACGATATCTATAACCTATTTCAGCACCATATGAAGTAGATGGCCAATCAATATCCCAAGGTCTGTAATCAGTGCCAATTTTATCTCTACCTCCTAAATCCCCTAAAAATTGAGTTCCACCAGCGCCAAATCTAATTTCTTTTTTATTTAAAGACCAGTTTCTTTGAGTATTAAAATTGCTATATTGAGCAATAGAAACAAGAGTGAATAAAGATAAAATTATACTTAAGTAATACTTCATTTTAACATGTTTTAAATAGCAGCTTCTTAAATTAGTGCTACGAAAATAAAAAAAAAGATTTAAGAATCTTTAATTTGTCTATAAAAGTACAAAAAAGTATTTTAAAATAATCAATTATTTTATATCAATTCGTAAACTTTTGTAACAATTTAAATTTGTATGGGGTGTTTGTTTCTATTAAGATCAACGAAATTGAATCATCATTTTGACCATTCAAATAAAATGTTAGATACTCTCCTGGATCATTTTCTTTTCTAAAATTTAAAACTGGATAAGCTCCTAATTCTAAAAATGATTTATAAATGTTTTGACTTTCTTTGAATCTTTTGAACCAATCTATCACTTCATTAGCTGGAATAACGACATTAATTAAATAGTATTTTTTATCCGAATCTAAAATTAAATACCAATTTTCAGTTTCTTTTACAGCACCTCTAAACAGAGTAAATTCAACTTTTTTACGGACAATAATTGTTTCAACACTATCTTTTTCTTGACCAAAAAGTAGATTAGTTAAAATAACAGAAATAAATAATAGTATGAATCTCATTATTTGGAAGGTATTAAATTAAATGAAGTTAAAATCATTACTTTACCTTCATCATTTACAGCTGTAATATCTGTAAAGAAAATCATTTGATTCATATTATTTCGAGCAATTCTATCACATAAAGTTTCCGGTATTTTATTCCCTAAAAATATTTCTGTTTTATCATTTTGACCATCACTATATTGCAACGTAAATTTCATAATTTTATATCCTGAAGAACAAACAATTCCTGATGGATTACATAAATCAATATATGAAATTTCACCTGAATATACTCCAGAAATATTTGGGTATAAGTTTTCAGATTTAGAAATTTTCACATGCTCAACCTGGCAATATGTAAAAAACGAAAAAAATAGACTAAGAATCAATAGTACTTTCATCAATTAATTTTTGAATGTTTTGTAAATTTAAATCCTTTTCATTTAACCTAGTTACTTTTAATTGACCATAATTTGATTTGACTTCGTTGAAATTCGGTAAATACCCTATATCCCCATTTTTCTCTATTATCAATAGTACGCTTTCATTTTTTGGATGATAACCTACTTCCGAAATAGGATGATTAAATCCTTGTCCATAACTATATCTTACATTTTTTACTTTATCAAAAACATAAACCTGAATTGTTTTTATTAATTCATTATTATCAAAAGTAAAAACTAATTCTTCTTCATTAGCCTTTGGATAAGTTATAGGACGATCACAATTAAAAACTCCAAAAACAGTTGTTGAAAATGTAGTCTTATAATCCTTTACAGATTGGATTTTATTTGAACTAATTAATGGTTTTGAATCATTATCAAGGTTTTTAAATTGAACTAAATTAGATTTTTCAGTTAACAACCTTTTTTTTTCATTTTGTAATTCATTTTTCTTAACTGTATAAGCTTCATAATGTGTGCTAAATTTTTGTTCAGCTTTATCTTTTGATATTCCTTTCAATATAGGCCTTACAGGTATTTGAAATTTCTCTTTAGAGTTTGAAAAAGTAATAATATATCCTTGGTCTTTTTTAGAAAGCTCCATGTCCTCCCATGCTTTTTTTGTAAAATTTCTATCGTATTTAATTTTAGTATCAACTTCAAATTCAACTCCTCTTAATTTTTCTAATTCAGGGTAATCTTTTTCATCGAAATCTACATCAAATCGTTGGTTTCCCTTTTCTGGTAATAGAAAATCTTTTTTTACAGGAATAATTAATTCACTAATTTTTGAATCAACAAGTACTATATCTTTTTCTATTTTTTGAATTTTATCTATTTTTGAATCATTTGAATTTGAGGTATTTGAAGATACTGGAGGATATATAAATGTTGATGGATATTTATCCCAATCTTTATTTTCTTCATTTAAACGCCAAAAATCGAAACCGGTTGGATTTTGATTTAATACCATTTCAACTTGAATTGGTATTTGTGGTGAAATCTTAATCTCTTTCCCATTTTGCATGCCTCTTAGCTCAATCATTCCAGCAGATTCAAATGCTTCATTTTTCCCTAAATCCATTGGGATGCCAGCTACAAAAGCTTCAGATTTAGAATCAAACTCACGTATCTTTAATTGAATTTTCTCATCTGTTTTTGATATTAAACTACCTTTTGGAATTGTAACAGTTGTTCCACTTTCTAGAGTGATTTTTTCATTTTTAGTTGGATCAATTACAAATAAACTAAATGAAACATCTTTAGTTTTTAAAGGTGGATGAATACATTTAGTGTCTTCTGGAAGTACTGATCTTACAAGAGTAGATTTTTTTTCATTTTGTTCTGGATTAGAATTTACATTATTCATCATTAAACTAACAACAATTGCAAAAGAGGCTAAGCCTACTGGACCATAAAACCATGGATTGGCCCAGAAGCTTGGCTTAATTAATTTGTAATTGGTTACTACATGCCCAAAATCTTGTTTTGATTCAATTTTATCAGAACTTATTGGAGCACGATCTAAATTTATTTTTCTTGCTTTCATAACCTTATAAGGCTTATTTGATAAATATATTTTTCAATTTTTCTAAAGCTCTAAAGCTTTTAACTTTTGCATTATTTTCTGTAATATCTAAAATTTCTGCTATTTCTCTAAAAGATCTTTTTTCAAAAAAACGCATTTCAATTAATTGCATATCTTCTTCTTTCAACTTTGATATACTAAGAAACAATCGTTCTCTATTTTCTTCACTTGCATCCTCTTCCATTTCATCTATCATCTGATTTAAATGAATGGTATCTAAATTCACTGTTCTTTCCGCTTTTCTATCACGAAAGGCCTGAAACAATTCACTTTTAGCAATTCTATACAACCATGATGAAAATGGAACACCTCTATATTCATAGCGATGTAGATTTTTCAATGCTTTCATAAACACTTGAGATGTCACATCGAAAGCTAACTCTTCGTCATCCATTCGTTGAAAAATGTAGCGAAAAATCTGTTCATGATATTTTTTGTACAGCGGTCCAAAATGATTGGGATCTTTTTGAGCTCGCTGTATCAAATCCAACTCCTCTTGCAGTCGGATTTTACTCTGATGATACATTGGGTTCACTAACATACTTTTTGGTTTTCGTTTTCTAGTTTTTACAAAGCTTGGAGACTTTTCTATTTAAATAACGAATCATTTTCCATTCGTTACAGATATAAACGCAAATAATAAACCAAATATTTTCATTATTTAAAAAAATAAAAAAAAACAGCTTTAGATTCTATTAAAGATCATTTTCAGATAGTTGTAAGTTTAATGTTAATTCATTTAGAAACAATATATAAAACTTCCTTTTTAGGTAAACGAAATCGTTCTATTTGTTCACTGGTTAAATGATCTTCTTGAATGAATTCAGTAACTTTAAAACCTGCTTTTTTTAACCAATTAGGGTAATCAAGTCCGAATAATCTTACGTGATCATATTGCCAAAAATGCTTTTCTCTTTCTTCAGGAGATGTTATACTCCAATCTTCGTATGTTAATTCTCTATTGATATCTTGAGGAACTTGAAATACACCCCAACCTCCTGGCTTCATAACACGATATAATTCAGTCATACATTGATGCGCATCATTTACATGTTCTAACACATGATTACAAAATATAACATCAAATTTATTGTCTTCTAATGGGATAGAATGTAAATCAAAATGAATGTCAGCAATTGGAGAAAGTAAATCACCAGTTAAATAATTTAAATTCTCTTGTTTTTTAAATAATGAGTGGAAACATTGCTCAGGTGCAATATGAAGCACTTCTAATTTCGGTGAAGTAAAAAAATTAGAGTGATCTTTTAAATATATCCACATCAAACGATGTCTTTCCAATGTTAAATCATAAGGACATAATACATTATCTCTTGATGCAACTTTTGAACCATATGAAAGAAACTTTCTAAATGACTTTTCACAAACAGGACACTCAACATTATCTCCTTTGTAAATAATAGGTGCAACTTGTTTGAAAATATAGCTTAAACGAATTAAAATTGGCCTTGGCAAAGCATTGATTAAAAAAGAATATATTTTCTTCATTTATAATTAATTTTTATTTATCGTAAGTTTTAAATTCAAATTAAACCCTTTAAAAGTGATTCTTGATAATTCAAATTGAGCGTTATGAAGCAAAAATAAACAAAGAAATGTTAAAGCAAACCTTTTATTCAGATTGATTCAATAAAAGAATGTAAATTTGAATATTCAATAATCGTTTAATAATACTCTTTTTAATGAAAAATTATCCTGTTTGTAAAAAAGAAATAAAAAATTTGATTGAACACAATCATCTTCGTCAAGACGATTATTTTTGGTTAAATGAAAGAGATTCTAAAGATGTACTTAAATACATTGAAGCTGAAAACAATTATTCAAAAGAATATTTTGAACAAACAAAAGAGTTACAAGAAATTTTATTGGATGAATTTGAAAATCGCATTAATCCAAATGATACAAGCGCTCCTTTTTATTTGAATTCTAAAACGTATCAATATAAAAATCAAGAAGGAAAAGACTACACATTAATAGATGAAATAATTGATGGTCAGCACCAGTTGTTTTTTGACGAAAACGAACGTGCAAAAGATAAATCATATTATTCTTTAGCTGACTGGGCACCTTCTCCTGATAATAAACTTCTTGCTATTAGTGAAGATTTTGTTGGACGAAGAAATTATACAATTACGATTCGAAACAATGAAAA
>CALPUT020000027.1 GCA_943326825.2 Chryseobacterium gleum
AGAATATAAATATAATTTGTACGAACATCTCTAGTAAGAACTGAGTATAACATTTTGGTGTCTGTACTATATATAATCTGAATATCAGTTACATGAACACCATTTTTATAGATTAATTTCTCATATACATTCCCAAAATCATCGTATTTGAAAAACCATTCTTCATCAAATTTGCCTTCAATATCAGAAAGTGTTTTAATTGCAGATATTAATCCTTTACCATTATATTCATAAACACATTTCACACTACTAGATGTCATTCGAAGGCGTTCTTCAACGTCTAACAAATAACCATCATTGTTATAATTACTAAATACATCCATATAAGGTAAATTATAACTATTCATGATTGTTTTCTTGATTTGATTTGGAAATACTTCATATTTCATCGATTCAGAATTCAGGATAACAGATTGTTCTATATGACCTTTTTCATTAATAACTTCTCTTCTTGTTTCTTCTAAAATTATTCGTTTAGAAGAATCGTAATCATAATATTTTGATGTAAATCCATGTGAATCATTGCGTCGATGAATGTGCATCAAATTCAGTGAATCATAGACATAATAATTAATAATCGTATCCTTAAATCCATTATCATTTTTAGTTTCATAAGTAGAAACTACATGTCCTAAACTATCAAATGAAAACACATATTTAAATTCCGTTTGGCGCATCATATCACCTGGTTTTTTAACAGTATATTTTCCTGTCATTTTTTTTATTTTATTCTTGCGAATAAACGTTTCATTGAAAAATGGTTGATCTGTAAAGGCATGTCCAAGGGTATTATCAAGAATTTGAGAATAACCTTCTATTGAAATAAACACTAAAAAAAATACGAATAACTTCATTTGACAATTTCAGAAACTAAAATTAGATAAAAAAAGTAGAATACTAATATCTTAAAAATGAATCTTTCCAAAATACATTTGAAAACTCATTTTAAATATGAATAAAAAAGGCAATCAGAAAACTAATTGCCTAAAAATTAATTGTTGAATAATATTTAATCTTCCTCAGATTCTTCTCCACCAGATTTATTTTGATTTCCTGAACTTGCTCCTCCTTTTCGAATTTCAGTATGTCTAATTTCTCCGCCTGAAGTACCAACTTCACGTCCTTTAAAAATTACTACTAAAGCCAAAGCTAAAATCAAAATACTTAGCCATTTTGCAAATGATTTTTGTTTCCAACTTGCCCAAATAGCGACAATAGAAATCAATCCCAAAGCATAATTAAATAACGCGAATGCTTCTGCATTTTCTTCATGCTCATGAATTAACTGTTCTTTAACTCCAGGAAGGTTTTCAGCTATTTCTTCTGCCCCTTCTCCTGAAGCAAATGCTGAAATCGTACAAATGGCTCCCACTACGAATAAAAAATAAGCAGTTCTTTTAACGACTTCTGATTTGATGATTAATCCTAATATTAATACGATTAACGCTGCCATCGGAATAATGATTGGCAAATGGTTAACTACTAAATGAAAATGTGCTCCGTTCATATTACTTTAATTTTAAATGATAAATATTTACTACTTCCTCCCTTGAGGGAGTCCCGATAGCTATCGGGAGAGGAGGGTGACCTTCCGTGAACTCAATTTTGTATCAATTTGCTTCGAATTAAATTCATAATATCACCTCCTTTAATCTCCTTGCGCTAACGACTTAGTCTTCGCAAATATATTTGCTCTCCTCAAGGAGGGAAACTTCTAACTTTCAACTATTAACTCTCAACTATTATTACTCTTCTTCTTCTGCGTTTTTAAGCTTCATCAACAATGAATAGGCTCCATTTACTACAATTGGCTGATCATTCAATTTTGAATAATTTATGATTTCTACTAATCCGTTTTCTTTAGCTCCTGTTTTCACTTGTATCATCTCGAACGCGTTCTTTTTTAATTCAACAAACACATATTCAAAGTTTCCAAATCGAATAACTGCTTCCTCTGAAATCGTTTGTGCTTTTACATTTTTTAATTCAATATCAGCATTCATATACATTCCTGGCACTAAACTTTTATCGTATTTGTTAAAATGACAATGTACTTCTGTGTTTTTTTCTATTGATAATGAATGACCTATCAATATGATTTCACATGGATATTTTACACCTGAATTGTTATCATAAGCCACTAACTTTTGTCCAATAGCTAATTTAGGCAAATCCTTTTCGAACACACTCAAATTCAAGTGTATATCTGCAACGTTAACCAATTCAAATAACACTTCACTTGGTGTTAAATATTTACCAATATTTGCATTTACTTTTGATACATATCCATCAATTGGAGAAGTTATTGAAACTCTTTTAGAAATATTATCCTCATTCAATCGATTTGAATTGATCCCAATTAATTGCAAACTTTCATCTAATGCTCTTAAATTGATTTTCGCATTTTTATATTCTGCTTCCGATAGTTGAAAAATCTTATCACTTGAAGCTTTACTACTATTCAGCTCTTTTTGGCGTGAATATTCTCCCTCAGTAATTTTCAATTTGACTTTTGCTAACAAATAATTTTGTTGTAATTGAACATATTGCTGATCTTCCAATGTTGCAATCACTTGGCCTTTTTTCACCATTGCGCCAGGCAACAAATCAGTTGTTTTCAAATAACCTCCCATCGGGATACTTATTGAAACCAAGTTCTGAGGCGGAACATCTATTTTTCCATTCAATTTTAGAATAGATGAAATTTCTTTTTCCTCTAGTTTTGCAAAAGTTAAACCTGCGTTTTGAACTTGCGCACTTGTTAAAGTTACTTTCATAGATTCAACTGCAGGTGCTGATTCTGTTGTTTTTACATCTTCTTTTCCACCACAAGCTACCAACAGCATTAAGAATGGTATTATATAATTTATTTTCATTTCTTTATAATTTTCATCCCCCTCTATCCCCCTTCAAAGGGGGAAGAAAAGATTAATTTCCGTTTAATAAATATGTTAACTCAATTGTACTTTCATTCAATTTTAAAATCGCATCTTGGTAATTACTTTGAATAGCAATACTTTGATTTACTAACATTGCCCAATCTAAATAATTAATGTCTCCATTAATAAATTGTTTTTGTGCTGTTTCAAATATCAATTTTGAATTAGGTAATGCTTGTTCTTCCAATTCTTTCACGATTTGCTTTTGAACTTCGTAACGTTTTAACAATACATCTAATTGATTCTCTAAATTTTGCGTTTCAATTTGCAAAGTATTAGCTGCTAATTCTGTATTAATCTGTGCAGCTTTTATATTTTGTCTTTGATTCGTAAACAACGGTATTCCAACACCAACTTGCGCACTATTGAAACGAGTTGAATAATTGTAATCCTTATTATCAGCCCCAGTTCCATAAATTGTTCCAGAAGTCAAGGCCAATTGAAGATTTGGATTTTGCTTAGATTTCTCAACTCGAACCATTGATTCGGCTAATTTTATATCAGCTTCCAATAAAAGTAAATTGGGATGTTTTGCTAATAAAGATTTATCTTTTTGTCCATTTAACTGAACGATAATAGATGTTGTTTCTGGAATAAATTGAGTCGAAGTATTTAATAAATATTGAAAGTGAAGTTGCTCTATTTCAATATCTGCATTCAATTGATTCAATTGATGTCCGATTTGCAAACGCTGATAATCAATCGTTGATTTCTCTAAGACATTACTTTCACCCAACTGAATTCGAAGATTCGCTTTTTCAAGATAAGAAGCATAGATACTGTCAATTTTTAATAATAAAATCTTCTTCTCTTCTAAATTAACTAAATTATAAAATACTTTAGATACACTCCGCTTCAAATCAGCAGATTTCAATAATACATTAACCTCACTCTTGTTAACTTCTTCTATTTGAAGTTTTTTACGGTTCGTATAAACTGTAGGAAATTCAATACTTTGACTAATTCCAAATCGATTATCTCGATAAATACTATTCAATTTACCATAATCAGCTGTCACTATTGTTTGTGGAATTGTACCGGAAGCTTTCACTAATTGCTTTTGATATTCAACTCTTAATTTTTCATTTTTTAACGTCAAATTATTCGCTAAAGCTGTATCAATTGCTGTTTGAAAACTTATAGGAGTTTGACCAAAACTTTGAGTTGAAATAATTAAAATTGCAACTATCGATACAATGCTTTTATTTTGAATTTTTACTTCTCTTGTATTTGTGAAAATGACATAAAGAATTGGTAGAACAAATAATGTCAAAAATGTTGCTAATAGCAAACCTCCAATAACTACTGAAGCTAACGGTCGTTGAACCTCTGCTCCTGCTCCGTGACTCATTGCCATTGGTAAGAAACCTAAAGAAGCAACAAAAGCAGTCATTAATACTGGGCGCATACGAATTTTAGTCCCCATCAATACGATTCTTTTTAAATCCTTCATTCCTTCTGCTTTCAATCGATTGAACTCTGCTACGAGTACAATTCCATTTAAAACTGCAACACCAAAAAGAGCAATAAAACCAACTCCAGCACTAATACTAAAAGGTAAATCTAAAATGTAGAGAGCAAAAATACCACCAATCGCCGATAATGGAATCGCTGTAAAAATTAATAATCCTTGTTTCACAGATTTGAAAGCAAAATATAATAAGAAGAAAATCATCAATAAAGCCAATGGAACAGCTATCGATAAACGTTTTTTAGCTTTTTCTAAATTCTTAAATGATCCTCCGTATTCAACAGTATAACCTGCAGGGAATTTAATTTTTGCATCCACTTTAGAACTTAGTTCTTCCATCAAACTTTGAACATCACGTCCACGCGCATTGAATCCTACTACAATTCTACGTTTTGTGTTTTCTCTTTGAATTTGATTAGGACCTTCTACAATATCAACTTTCGCTAACATATTCAACGGCACCTGAGTTCCGTTTGCAGTTGGTATTAATAAATTCTGAACATCTGTAACATCTGCTCTTTGCGATTTATCCATCCTTACAACTAAATCAAAACGTTTTTCTCCTTCGTAAACCAAACCCGCTGCTCTTCCTGAAAAGGCTGCATTTATGACATCATTCACATGATTGATAGTTAAACCATATTGAGATATTGCAGATCGATTGTATTCAATTACAATTTGAGGCATACCTGTAACTGCTTCTACATATAAATCTTGAGCACCATCAATTCCTTGAACAATTCCACCCAATTTATGAGCGTATGCAGCGAGCGTATCCAAATCTTCTCCGTAAATTTTACAAACAATATCTTGACGAGCACCAGTCATTAATTCATTGAAACGCATTTGAACTGGATATTGAAAACCAAATGTAACACCCGGTACAACTTCCAATTCTTTTTTCATTTTTTCTGCCAATTCATTGAATGTTTTAGCTGACGTCCATTCTTTTTTATCTTTCAAAATAACCATTAAATCGGTTGCTTCCATTGGCATGGGATCAGTTGGAATTTCTCCACTTCCAGTTTTTCCTACAACCTTAATAACTTCTGGAAATTTATTGATTAATACTTTCTCCGCTTTCAAACAGGCAGCCATAGAAGCCTCTAAACTTGTACCTGTTAAAACCCTTGTTTCAACAGCAAAATCTCCTTCTTCTAATGCGGGTATAAATTCACCACCTAAAGTTGTCATTACAACTATTGCTAAGACAAATAATCCGATAACTGAAATGATAATTTTTTTTGAATGCCTTAAAGCTTGTGCTAATTTCTCTTGATAAAAACGTTCCAATTTACCCATTACTTTATCAGAAATTGTTTGTTTATTTGTTCCTTTCTTTGATAAAATAATGGCACTCATCATAGGTACATAAGTTAATGAAAGTATAAATGCACCGATCAATGCAAAAGCAACGGTTTGTGCCATTGGTTTAAACATTTTCCCCTCTATTCCTTGTAATGTAAATATTGGTAAATAAACCACTAAAATAACGATTTGACCAAATACAGCACTATTCATCATTTTGCCAGCAGATTCTTTTACAATGCCGTCCATTTCAGTTTGTTGAAATTTTGCTTTATTTCTATGTTTTCTACTATGACTCAATTGGTGCATGGTGGCCTCAACAATAATAACCGCACCATCGATAATTAATCCAAAATCTAATGCTCCCAAACTCATTAAGTTTCCACTTACTCCAAATAAGTTCATCATGATTATGGCAAACAACATTGCTAAAGGAATAACACTTGCTACTAATAATCCCGCTCTGAAATTCCCTAAGAAAAGAACTAAAATGAAAATCACTATCAACGCACCTTCAATCAAATTTGTTTCTACAGTATGAATAGAATTATTCACCATCTTTGTTCGATCTAAAAATGGTTCAATAACAACTCCTTCCGGTAATATTTTTTGAATTTCAGCTATTTTTTCTTTTACATCTTTGATAACTTGTGAACTATTTCCACCCTTCATCATCATTACGATCGCTCCTGCTACTTCGCCTTCTCCGTTGTAAGTCATACCACCAAAACGAATCGCATGTCCAATTTTGACATCAGCAACATCTTTGATAGTTAAAGGAGTTCCAGCATCAGTTGTTTTAATTGCAATTGATTCGATGTCTTCTTTTTTACCTAATAATCCTTCCGTACGGATAAATAAAACACTTGATTGTTTTTCAATATAGGCTCCACCTGTATTTTGATTATTTTGTTCCAAAGCACTAAAAACATCGTCAATCGTTATTCCAAATGCGTTTAATTTGTTTGGATGAATTGCAATTTCATATTGCTTTAATTTACCTCCGAAACTACTTACATCTGCGATGCCTTCAACACGCAATAAGTCACGACGTACAATCCAATCTTGAATCGTTCTTAATTCTGTGTCATCATATTTTCCTTCGTAGCCTTTTTTGGCTTTCACAACATACTGATAGATCTCTCCTAAACCAGTTGTTATCGGTCCCATACTTGGAACGCCGACTCCTTTAGGAATCTGATCTTTTACATTCTGTAGTCGCTCTTGAACTTGTTGACGAGCCCAATAAACATCAGTATCATCATCAAAAACCAATGAAACAACTGATAAACCAAAACGAGAAAAACTTCTAATTTCAATTAACCCGTGAATATTGCTATTTGCTTGTTCGACAGGGAATGTTACCAAACGTTCAATGTCTGTTGCTCCAAGTGATGGTGCTGAAGTGATTATTTGAACCTGATTATTAGTGATGTCAGGAACGGCATCAATTGGCAATTTTGTTAATTCATAACTCCCATAACCTATGAGAAAAATCGTAAATAAGCCAATTATCAATTTCTGCTTAACAGAAAAGTTAATGATTGCATTTAACATAAAAAAATTTGATTTCTTAATTCTTTAAATTGTATGAAAACAAAGTCTTAAACTTTGATTTTTGAAAGAATTATCCAAGTTTAGGCGGTTGCCAAATAGAAGGTGTGTAAAAAGATCGCAATGATTGGTTATCATAAAATATTTTTCCTTCTTCAACTTCAGAAATAAAGGGTTCTGAAATAATTCGAATTGCAGGAGTAGGGGAAAAATAAGTAAACGACGCTGTATAATCTGTATGAGAATGAAATGGTAGTTGAGAATCTTTATCGTGATCATATTTACCTCTTCCTTCATTTAGTTCATGAGAATGATCAATATAATGAACAAATAAAAATTGACCGAAAGTTAATTGCTTATTTTCAGATTGATGCTCCGAAAAATGATTTACTAAAAATGGAATTTTCAACATTTCTGAAAACTCCGAAGAAGTAAACAGATAAGTAAAAATTAATCCTATTAGTATTATTTTTTTCACAAAACAAATATAGAAATAATGTAGATCCATTTCTTACATAGTTCAATAAATAAATTGTTAAATTTTATTAAACATTCAATAGTTAAAAAATGATTAAGTCATTTGAAGTGCTTTTTAACAATTTTTAAACTGTGTTTTCTATCTTTACATTTTATACATCAAACTTTTATATTTACTTTCGTACATCATGAGTAAAAAAGCAGAAAAATACAATTCAAAAGGAGTTCGAACGAGCTACGTTTCTACAGTAATTGGAATTTCCTTGGTATTATTCATGATTGGTCTAGTGATAGGTGGATTTTTAGGATTAGGGAATGTCCAAAAACAAGCAAAAGAAAGCTTACAAGTTGATTTGTTTTTTAAACCAGAATTAAATGTAGCTGATATTAAACAAATTGAACAAGAATTAAAAACTTGGGTGAAATTTAACGAAGTTTATTTTGTTTCACCAGAAAGAGCAATTGAAGAATTTAGCGGTGAGGATCAAAATTCTGGTCAAATCTTACGCATTTTTGAAGGTAAAAATCCTTTACCTCCTACGGTAGGTTTTAAACCAAAAGAAAAATATGCAAATAAAAAAGAGATGAAAATTATCAAAGAAGAATTATTGAAAGCATATCCTAACGAAATAGATGAAGTAAACTATGATGAAGCAAGCGTAAATTCAGTAAATTTAGGATTTAAACAATTTGTATTCTTATTTATAGCTGTTGCAATTTTATTGATTATTATAGCTGTTGCAATGATTAATAATACTATTCGTTTAGCACTTTATTCAAGAAGATTTACAATTAAAACGATGCAATTAGTTGGGGCAACTCACAGATACATACGTCGCCCATTTTTATTGCAATCAATATTACAAGGTTTTGTTTCTGCTGTTATAGGAATGGCATTAATGATGACTTTGTTTTATGCTTTGAATAATGTATTAGATTCTATTGAAATCAGTTATAGCTTTAATAGCTTCTTATTTCTTTTTGGCAGCTTAATTGGAATTGGAATTATTATCACATTTGTATCAACATGGGTTGCATTGAATAAATTTTTAAGAATGCAATTAGACGATTTATATTAAACAAAAAAATAATGGAAAATAAAAAACCTCTTTTCGCTTTTAGACCAGAAAATTATAGAATTCTTTTAATTGGACTTGCAATTAATGTTATTGGATTTATTTTAATGTTAGGTGGAGGAACGGAAGATCCAAACAAATTTGATGGTGATGCACTTTTCAGTTCAACAAGAATAACAATAGCTCCAATTTTGATTATTTTAGGTTATTTAGTAATCATGTACTCAATAATGCGTAAACCTAAATCTTCTACAAAAGAAGAAGAAAAATAATAAATCACATGAACATAATAGATGCTATCATCTTAGCCATAATTGAAGGTTTAACAGAATTTTTACCAGTATCATCAACTGGCCATATGATTATTGGATCATCTTTCATGGGCATTGCTGATAAAGATTTCACAAAATTATTTACCGTATTTATTCAGTTAGGCGCAATTCTTTCTGTCGTTGTCTTATACTTTAAACGTTTTTTTAAATCAATTAACTTTTACTATAAACTGATCATAGCCTTTATACCAGCAGCTATTTTCGGTATTCTTTTTAGTGATTATATAGATCAATTATTAGAAAATCCATTAGCCGTTGCAATCTCACTTCTTGTTGGTGGAATTATTTTACTTTTTGTTGATAAATGGTTTAATAAACCTGTCTATTTAGAAGAAGAAGAAATTGATTATTTAACAGCATTAAAAATAGGGTTTTTTCAATGTATTGCAATGATACCTGGTGTTTCTAGATCAGGTGCATCTATTGTTGGTGGTATGAGTCAAAAATTAAGTAGACAAGTAGCTGCTGAATTCTCATTTTTCTTAGCTGTCCCAACAATGTTTGCAGCAACTGCAAAAAAACTTATTGATTATTTCAAGGATGGTAATACCTTGAATTCGGAGCAAATAAAAATTCTAGCGGTAGGTAACATTGTCGCTTTTATAGTTGCATTAATTGCTATAAAAAGTTTTATCGGGTATTTAAATAAAAATGGATTTAAATTATTTGGATATTATAGAATAATATTAGGATTAATATTAATCATTTTATTAGTAAGTGGTTACGATTTGAAAATAGTCTAAGGGTTTTGAAAAGTGATAAATATTAAAGAATTTTCAGAAGGAAGTACAATTATTGTAGACAAACCATTAAATTGGACTTCATTCGATGTCGTGAACAAAATTCGTTGGAATTTAAAACAAGCTTTAAAAGTTAAGAAAATAAAAGTTGGTCATGCTGGAACTCTAGACCCATTAGCCTCAGGATTGTTAATTCTTTGTATTGGTAAACATACAAAATTGATTGACAGTATAATGGTCGGTGAAAAAACTTACTCAGGTTCTATCTTATTAGGAAAAACAACTCCATCATATGATTTAGAAACTGAATTTAATCAAGATTTTGAAACAAATCATATCACTAATGAATTATTAGAATCTGTAAGATTAACATTTCTTGGTGAAATTCAACAAGTACCACCTATTTTTTCAGCAAAGCAAATTGATGGTCAAAGAGCATATGACCTTGCTAGAGCTGGTAAAGAAGTTGAACTAAAGGCAAATACTGTTTATATTTCTGATTTTAAAATCACAAACAATCGCTTCCCTGAAATTGATTTTGAAATTTCATGTTCAAAAGGGACTTATATTCGTTCAATAGCACATGACTTTGGTAAAGCTCTAAATTCAGGTGGGACATTGATAAAATTAAGAAGAACAAATTCTGGTGATTACTCTATCAACGAAGCTAAATCTGTTGAAGAATGGATTCAAATAATTAGAACTACATAAAGTTAACAGTTACATCTATTTATGAGCATTCTAAAATATTTTATTACCTTTATTCTGTAAAAAGAATATCATATTGAAAACCCTAGAAATTCACTATTACAATGTCTGAAACTATTAAAGTACTTATTGTAGATGATCATAAATTGATTGTTGAAGCATGGACAAATATTATTAATACTGTAAATAACTTCACAGTATCAGGGTCTGCGGATAATGCTGAAGATGCACTATTTTTAGCACATAGACATCGACCAGATATTATTCTGATGGATATCAATTTAAAAGGAAGTTCAGGATTCGAGGCTACAGAAAATATAATTAATCAATTACCAAAAACTAAAGTAATTGCTCTTTCCATACACGATGACTTATCTATTGTGAAAAAAATATTTACTATAGGAGCAACTGGGTATCTTACTAAAAACTCTTCTAAAAAAGAATTAATAGAATCAATACAAAAAGTATATGAGGGGGAGAAATTTATTTGCGAGGAGATAAAAGAACGTTTTCTAACTTCTGCAATGAATGGAAATGACGATAACGCTAAAAAAGAGTTAACAGCTAAAGAAATTGAAATTGTAATTCATATAACTAAAGGTTTAACATCTAAAGAAATAGGTGAATTATTAAATATTTCAAATCGAACTGTTGATACTCATAGACACAATATTCTCAAAAAATTAGAGATCCCAAATGCTGCTCAATTAAGTTCTTGGGCAAAAGAAAAAGGTTATGTTTGAAAAAAGTTAAGCATAATTACATACATAAACTTGTATGTTAATGTTTAATTACGTAAGTTACATTAATATTGAGCCATTTTAAAGTTTAAAGTTTAACAAATTTGCACTGTGATTTCAAACAAGATGAAATTTGTAGAATAAAAAACTGAAAAAAGTTCAAAATTAAAATTATGAAAAACATCCTGAAAAATATCGTCAAATATAGGTTATCATTATTACTAATATTAGTATTCTCAACTAATTTATATTCTCAAACGAATAAAGAAAAAATATGGGTTACTTTTGATGATATTTCAATTTTACCATTTAAATCTGAAGAAAGATTAATTTCTAAATCTTTAGAATTACAAAAACTAATTTCTAAATATACTATAACTAAAGTAAGTAAAGCTCTATCAGCTTCTAAAAATACTCAATTACAAAAAGTGTATGAATTAGAATGTAACTGTAATGCTGTAGAACTAGTTCAATCAATTAATAAAATTGAAGGTGTTTTAAAACCAGAATTAGCACCTGTTTACGAAATAATGTATGATCCAAATGATTATAATCTAAATTTTTCAACTGATTGGGCTTTAGATTTAGTTAAAGCAAAGCAAGCATGGGATATTACAACTGGTGACACTTCAATTGTGATAGGTGTGTCAGATGCTAATTTCGATTTAAACCATCAAGAATTTAAAGGTAAAGTAAATTATGCTGACCCAAATCTAACTGATCCAAATGTCAATCATGGTACCGCAGTAGCAATTCAAGCAGCAGGAGGGTTTAATAATAATTATGGAAAGAGTTCAGTTGGTGGTAATTGTCATTTAAGACTATATTCTATGGGGTATAATTCACTTTTACAAGCTACCTATGACGGAGTTGATATTATTAATGCAAGTTGGGCTGCTAGTTGTGGATACAGTGATTATGGACAATCTGTTTGTGATGAAGTGTACAATAATGGTGTCGTATTAATTGCCGCTGCAGGAAACGGTGGGACATGTGGTGGAGCAAATAATTTAGTATATCCTTCAGCTTTTAACCATGTGATTTCAGTTACGTCAATAAATTCAGCTGATAGTCATGAAAGAATAGTTGGGAATCCGAATACGACTCATCAACACAACACAACTGTTGATATCTCTTCACCAGGGTATGCCGTTCAATTGGCATATGCTAATGGAGTATTTGGAACAGGAGGCGGAACTTCATTTGCAACACCTATTGTATCTGGTGTTGCTGGATTAATTTTATCTGTAAATCCATGTTTAACTGTTGATCAAGTTGAACAAATAATAAAAGAAACTTCAGTAAATATTGACAATTTAAATCCTTCTTACGCAGGAATAATTGGTGCTGGGAGAGTTGATGCAGCAGCTGCAGTTTTGAGAGCTCAACAAATATTAACTTTAGATTTATATGCTGAAAGTAAATTCCATTGTGCAAGTCAATTTGGAGAAGCGAATGTTTCAGTATTGAATGGTAATGCACCATACAACTATTTGTGGAGCAATGGTGATAGAAATAATTCATTGAAAAATTTAAATCAAGGTATTTATAGTGTAACAGTAACAGATTCTAAAGGTTGTAAAGGACAAACATCTATTGAAATAACAGGACCTACAGTTAATTTTGATTATCCATCTTCAGTAAAAATAAATAATAACAATTTTCAACTTGCTGATTTAAATAATGATGGAATTATTAAAATCAAAGGGGATTTGATTATAGACAATAATCTAGCATATTCTATCAACAATAAAAAAATACAATTTGGCCAAGAAAACAGTGTTGATTTTTCAGGTTTAATTATTAACTCTGGAGCTTCACTTACAATCGAAAACCATACTATTCTGAAAGGTTTAAGTGCTTGTAATTCTAAATGGGATGGTATTGAAATAAAAGATAATAAATATTTATATCAAGACCTTTATAGTAAAAACACAATTTTAACTTCAAAAAAATCAGGGAAGTTGATAATGAAAGATGTAAGTATTCATGATGCTAACACCGCTGTCAATGCTATTGCATCACTAAATGAAGATTCACTTACTATTTATGGTCAATTTTCGATAGAAAAATCAGTATTTTATAATGATGAAAAAGGATTAAATATTAAATCAAACAAAAATTCAATTTCAAAAAATTCAATTTCAAATTCAATATTTATTACTGAAGACTCTTCAATAATAAATCCTATTTATATCAATATGCAGGATGTTGATAATATTTCTATTACAAAAAATAAATTTTTCGGAAATAATCAGTCACTTTCTCAAAATAAAGGAATTGCTATCAACTCTTTAAATTCTTCTATTTTTATTGCAGCAGACTCAACTACTGATATGACAAATATCGATAAAAAAGGGAATGAGTTTTATAATTTAACTTTTGGAATTATCACTAAAAACACAGACCATAGAAATCGCCCATTACAGATTTCAAGTTGTTATTTCGATCAAGTGAACCAAGCAATTAATATAGAATCATATTCATCTGGAATTGTTTTTGGGAATGAATTTTCAGAACCTTCAGGAACGTTTGAATTAGAGAGTTTCGCTCTAAAAATCGGAGAAAACAATACGCTATTAATCTCAGAAAATAACATAAATACTTTTCATAAGGAACAAGATAATGTATACGGAATTAAATTAAATAATTCATTCGCAAACTCGATTAAAATTTATAAAAACACTTTTGATGGAAGTTTTACAGCTTCAAACTATTTTGATGGTGATAATCTTAATACTTCAATTGATTGTAATATTTACACTGGTGAATCTAATCATAATTGGTATGTAAATTCTGGTAAACTAAAAAATCAAGACGGCATTGACAATAAAGGCTTATCAACTATTTTCGCAAATACATTTTCTGAATGTTCAGGTAAAGTTTCTCAAGTGTTTATAAGTCAAAATGCTGAGAGTATGACTTATCAATCCATACCAGAATTAATGCCAACATGTTACAGTGTAGGACTCTTACCAGTTGTTATTACTAAAAACTATAAAGAGAATACATGTAAAAGCTTTTTTGACCTTTCAACTGATATTACAGATAA
>CALPUT020000028.1 GCA_943326825.2 Chryseobacterium gleum
AACGATACCTTTTGTTAATACAGTAAGTGTACTTGGAGGGAAAAACATTTCTGCATCTGGTGATTCAACTTATGTTAGTATGAATCTTGAAATTTTTAAGTTATTAGGTAGTGTTTTAGGAAATTACCCAACAGGGCCAATTAAAGTTATTGGCAAAGGTTTATCTAATTTGAGTGGACAGAGAACTTTTGGACCTGCATATGTATCTTGGAACTTTTTCAGCGCACTTTTTAATGTTAAATCAACAAACAAACAATATTTTGATTTTACGCCTAAAGTTTATGGAACGTTTCAATTCCCTGTACCGGTAGATTATCAAATAGTAGATCCGCTAGCAAATACTACCTCAGATTGGAGTACTAGTAGTATTATTAATTTGAAAATAGGTCAAAACATCAACTACAAATTTCCATGTTACTTTGAAAAAGTTGATATTACACCAACATATAATATCATCGGTAAGATAAAAAATCACACCTATGATTCCATATCTTTTGATTTTAATATGAGTGCCTTTAAATTTGCTTTTACAATTCCCAGGATTGATATTACGCCAGCATATACCGTTGATGAAATTTGTTTGAATATTCCCTATCCATGTCCTACTTGGAGTGATATATTTAGAATTTGTACTACCAGGCAATGTACTCCTTCATTTACGATTCCAGCAGTATATTTTTCAGCATTAAATGAATCTTATGGCCCACTTTGGTCACATTCGATTCCATTAGGTGCTGTTAAATATGATTGGTTCAATCAAACTTGGGATTTAGAAGGATTCGTTCCTATTACTTTCCCCTCATTTCAAATGAATGCAAGAAGAATTTCAGCAAACGCAACTTCAACGGATGTTTCTTGTTATGATTTCAACGATGGTTCTGTTACTTTAAATTTAATAAATACTGAATCACCTGAAACATTTTTATGGACAAATGGAGCAACTACTCAAAATTTGACTGGTATAAATGATGGACCATATGAAGTTGCTATTTTAGATGCAAATGGATGTCAATTACTTACAGGAGCAACAGTACTTCAACCACAAGCGGCTTTAAGTTTAACTTATAAATCAACTGATAAATTATGCGCTGGTGGCTTAGCTAATGGTGCAATAAATGTAACAACTACCGGAGGAACAGCACCGTATACATATTCTTGGTCAAATTTAGCAACAACAGAAGATCTTACGGGATTAGATGTTGGGACTTATTCTTTAACAGCAACAGATTCTAAAGGTTGTACAAGTTCTATAAGTGTAACAATTCAACAACCTTCAATACTTGGTCAAACGGCTGCAATTTCTGATATCAAATGTAAAGGAGGAAATTCAGGAGCAATTGCTGTTGATGTTTATGGTGGAGTTTTACCTTATGTTTATAGCTGGAATTCTGGTCAAATTATAGAAGATATTACAAATTTAACAGCTGGATCTTATTCTTTAACTATTTCTGATGGAAATGGATGTGTTAGTTCGCAAACATATCCTGTTGTTGAACCTTTATTACCTTTGAATTTAACTTCAACATTAACTGATATTAATTGTAATGGAGATAAAACGGGATTAATTGATATAACAACAACTGGAGGAACATCAGGTTACACTTATACTTGGACAAACAATGCTGGTATAATTTTACCATTCACAACTGAAGATCTAACAAATATATCTGCTTCAACTTATACTGTAACAGTTACGGATGCAAATGGATGTAGAGCAAGTTTAAGTCAAACATTAACACAGCCATCTGCCCCAATCAGTTCAACATCTACTATTACAAATGTCAATTGTTATGGTGCGAATACAGGTTTTATTAATCCTGGTATTGCAGGTGGTACAGCTCCATATTCGTATCTGTGGTCAAATGCAACAACTGCTGCGACAGTATCAAATTTAATAGCTGGTACTTATACATTAAATGTAACTGATTCAAAAGGTTGTTTAGCTACTTATTCTTATGAAATAATGCAGCCAAATCAAGCGCTTTCAGTAACTTTATTACCAACACATATTTTATGTTATGGTAATACAACAGGTGCAATTAGTACTCAAGTAATAGGTGGGACACAAGGATATACATATTTATGGAATAATGGTTCAACTTCTTCTAGTCTTTCAAATTTAGTTGCTGGAAATTATTCTGTAACTATCACGGATGCTAAAGGGTGTGTTTTTAATTCATCAGTTTTATTAAACCAACCATCAGTTCCTTTAACAAACTCAACAATTGTTACTCAAGTAGATTGTCATGGTAATAACACTGGAGCGATTGATTTAACTGTAAATGGTGGTACACTTCCGTATTCTTATAGTTGGTCAAATGCACAATCAATAGTGCTATTAACAACTGATCAAGATTTAAGCACTCAATTTGCAAATTCTTATACTGTAAAAATTACGGATGGTAATGGATGTGTATCTTATAATACTTCAACAATTAATGAACCATCAGCTATATTAACTTTTACAGGTACAGTTGATGATGTAAATTGTTATGGATTAAATGATGGTGCAATTAATGTTTCACCAACAGGCGGAACAACACCTTATTCTTACTCTTGGTCTAGTGGTCAAACTACTCAAGATTTGACATCTGTTTTATCGGGAGATTATACATTGACTTTAACAGATAATAACAACTGTATTTATACAAGTCATTTTTCAATTGTTCAACCAAATGCAGCTTTATCGATTTCAACAATAGTAACAGATGCACTTTGTAATGGTGGGTCAACTGGAGCGATTCAATCACATGTAGAAGGAGGTACTTCTCCATATACTTATGCATGGTCGAACGGATTAACTTCTTCATTGATTGAGAATTTAACTTCTGGTGCATACTCATTAACTGTAACAGATAATCAAGGGTGTACTTCTTTTAGTGGAGCAGTAGTAGGTGAACCAGCTCAACCTTTAACAATTAGTCCAACTATTACACAACCAACTTGTTTTGGTTATTCGGATGGTCAAGTATTATTAGCAATAAATGGAGGAACTCAACCTTATCACTTTAATTGGGGAACTGATAATAATATATTATTGAATAATCCAAGTGAAACGATTAAAGGAGTAGCAGCGAATGACTATTTATGTAGAGTGTTTGATGCTAATGGATGTATGGTTCAACAAATCGTATCAGTGGGACAACCTTCAGGTTTAGTTGTCACTGCAGCAATCACGGATTTGAATTGTTACAATGACACAACAGGTGCAATCGATTTAACTATTTCAGGTGCAACCCCAACTTATATTGTAAACTGGGGCAATGGTCAAACAACAGAAGATTTAGTAAATATTTCTGCAAATGAATATGCTTATGTTGTAAGTGATTCGCATGGTTGTATCATAAGAAGCAAAGCTAATGTGAATCAACCTGATTCTTTAAAAATTAATTCATCTATAACTCCAATCAGTTGTATAGATCAAAAAGATGCTTCGATAGTTGTTTCAACATTCGGAGGAACTTCACCTTATACCTTTAATTGGTCTAATGGGCAAATTACTTCAGATGCAACTAATCTAGCTCCAGGTAATTATACATTAACAATAACAGATAACCATTTATGTTTATCAACATTTGATTTTGTGATTGATTTGAATGAAGAATCATGTGTTGATATTCCAAATACAATTACTCCAAATGGAGATAATTACAATGATACTTGGCATATTAAAAATATTGATTTATACCCTTATGCTACTGTAAAAGTCTTTAATAGATGGGGGAATTTAGTATTTGATGCTGATAAACCTTACAAAGAATGGGATGGAACTACTAAAGGAGAACCATTACCTTCTGAAGTTTATTACTATATCATAGAATTAAACAATAGTATGGAAAATAAATACAATGGAACAATAACAATTATACGATAAAAAAGATGAATCTTAAATTAAGTATACTTTTTACGGTTTTCGTTTCAATTGCAAATCAACTATTTGCTGTTGAGCCTAGCTCAGCGCCATGTCCTTCATTGGCCATGTCAGGTTCAAGCGTTAGTTGTTATGGAAATTCAAACGGATCGGCACAAGTAGCTATCTCAAGTGGTAGTGGTAATTATTCAATTACCTGGTCAAATGGTGTAACAACAACTTCAAATCCTGGTTTGGCAGTTGGTACTTACACTGTAAATGTAAAAGATAATGTTTCTGGATGTTCTGTAAATGGCGCTTATGTTGTTGGTTCTCCGGATCCTATTTCTATTTCAAGCACAATAACAAATGTTGATTGTTTTGGCAATTCTTCTGGTAGTATTGATGTAACAGTTATTTCTGGAAGTGGTACTGCTCCTTATACTTTTGGATGGGTTAATTCGTTAAATAATTCTGTAGGTTCATCTGAAGATTTAACATCTTCACCAAGTGGAACTTTTACTCAAACAATAACAGATTTTAAAGGTTGTACTAAGGTGACTTCTTTTACAATTACACAACCTGCTGAAGCATTAAATAGCTCTGTTGTTAAAACAGATGTTTCTTGTTTTGCTGGTGCAAATGGAGGGCTTGATATTTCTGTTTGGGGTGGGACTAATCCTTATAATTACTCATGGGGTACAGGTCAACTGACGCAAGATGTTAATAGTTTAACTGCTGGTAATTATTCTGTAACGATTACTGATAACCATGGTTGTTCAAGAGTTCAAAATTATTCTATAAGTCAACCAACAGTTTTAGGTGGAACTTCTAGTAAAACAGATGTAGCTTGTTATGGACAAGCTACAGGAAATGCTTCTTTATCCGCAACAGGAGGAACATCACCTTATTCATTTTCATGGAGCAATTCTTCAACATTATTTTCTACAACGTCTAGTTTTTTAGGAAATGTTGTTGCTGACTCATATAATGTAACAGTAACTGATGCAAATAATTGTCAATATACTTCTTCACTTACAATTAATCAACCAACTCAATTAACTGGAGGTATTGTAATAACAAATGTATCATGTAATGGAGGAAGTAATGGTGCAATTGATTTAACAGTCGCTGGTGGAACTTTTCCATACACTTACCAATGGACAAACAATGTTCCAGCATCTATTTCAACTTCTCAAGATTTGTCAAACGTAGTAGCTCAAACATACACAGTAGTTGTTTTAGATGCTTATTCATGTTCTATATCTTTAACAGGTGAAATAACGCAACCTATGTTACCTATTACTGTTTCAGAATCTCATATTAATGTTTTATGTTATGGAAACAATACTGGTTCAATTGATCTTTCAGTAATTGGAGGAACATCACCTTATACTTATTCATGGACATCTGGTCAAACTTCTCAAAATATTTCAAACTTACTTTCAGGAACATATGGTTACACTGTGACTGATAATCTTGGTTGTACTTCAGTAAGTTCAATTTATATTACTCAACCATCAGCACCATTAGCTGTAACAAATAGCATAATAGATGCAAATTGTTTTGGTGATGCAAATGGAATAATTGATTTAACAGTTTTAGGAGGTACATCGCCATACTCTTATGCTTGGTCAAATAGTACTTATTTATTGAGTACAACATCTCAAGATTTAACGAATTTTCCTGCTGATACTTACACTTATACTGCAACAGATGCAAATGGATGTTTATCTTCAAGTTCACTTATAATTGCTCAACCTACACAATTACAAACTTCAATTTCAGGAGTGAATATTTTATGTAAAGGTGGTAATAATGGTTCAGTTGATCTTACAAATACTGGAGGGGTATTACCTTATAATTACAGTTGGAATAACGGTTATACAACTGAAGATTTATCTTCAATGTTAGCTGGTGTTTATTCAGTAATTGTAGCAGATGCTCACAATTGTATTATCACTAATCAAATTGAATTAACTGAACCAATGGACAGTTTATCATATACTTTCGCGGAAAGAGATGTAAAATGTAATGATGGAACTGATGGTAATATTTCTATTACTGTTGAAGGTGGAACAGTACCTTATTCATATTTATGGTCAAATGCAAACACTAACTCACAAATAACAGATTTAACTGCTGGGATGTATCACTTTGTTGTAACTGATTTCAATGGATGTCTATTACTAGATTCAATTTATGTTGATCAGCCAGCACCATTAACTTTGAATGAAGTAATAACTCCAGTTACATGTTTCGGTTTATCAAATGGTATTATTGACTTATCTCCAATTGGTGGAACAGCACCATATACTTACACTTGGTATAATTCACAATATGCTCTTTCAGCTCAAACTCAAGATTTAGTAGGTTATCCTGCAGATACTTTTCAAGTTGAAATCATTGATACAAATAACTGTTTCTATGAAATGTTCTTCGCAATTCCTCAACCAGCTATTTTAGCTGTTACATATAATTCAAACATTGCATCATGTTCAGGTTCATCTGATGCTAATATTGATGTAACAATTACTGGAGGAAATCCAACTTATTCTTCAAATTGGTCTAATGGCGCAACGACAGAAGATTTATTAAATATTTCTGCTGACACATACAATTTGATGGTCACAGATCAAAAAAATTGTAAAGATTCATTAACTGTTGTTATTGCTCAACCAGATTCAATTAAAATGCATTTTGAAATGGTTGAAGTTAGTTGTATAGATCAACATGATGGTATTGCAATCACTTCTCCTTATGGTGGAAATGGTGGTTATTCATACCTGTGGTCTAATAGTGTTACAACTGCCCAAGCTGACAGTTTATATAACCAGTGGTATTCTGTTGTAGTTACAGATGTAATAGGGTGTTCAGGTAAAGATTCAATTTTCATCACTAAAAATAATCAATCATGTATTACTCCAGTGCAGGCATTTACACCTAATGGAGACAACTATAATGATAGATGGGTAATTGATAATCTTTATTTATATGCCAATGCTGAAATGAAAATTTTCAACAGATGGGGTAATTTAATTCATACACATAAAGGTGTTTATGAGCCATGGGATGGTAAAATTCATGGAAATGAAGCTCCATCAGATGTATATTACTACATATTAAATTTAAATACACCAGATAGAGAACCTATCACAGGAAATATCACAATTGTAAGATAAGATTATGAAAAAAATTATTATAGTACTATTAGTTGTTTTAGCAGGAAACGTTTCTGCTCAACAAATTTCATTGAATTCACAATATTTATTTAATGAAATGCTAGTTAATCCAGGTGCAACGGGTATTAAGGATTATATACCTGTTCAGATAAACTTTAGAAAGCAATGGGCTAATTTTAGTGGGGCTCCAACTACTCAATTTGCTAGTGTGCATGCTAAAATTGACAAAAAAATAGGATTTGGTGGCTCACTTTACAATGATGTTACTGGACCAAGTAGAAGAACAGGTTTGAGTTTAAATACGGCTTATCATCTACAATTAGATAGTAAAAATTACCATACATTAGGAATGGGAATAGGTTTGTCATTAAGCCAACATATTATTGATGTAAATAGATTAAATACATATTTACCTGATGATCCAGCTGTATTAAAAGGATATAATAGCCAATTTGTTCCAGATGCTAACTTCGGATTGTTCTACAGGTATAAAAATCAAGGTTTTGCTGGATTATCAGCATACAACTTAGTTCAAATGAACCGTGATTTATTTAATTTTGATCAAGCATTATCAAATACTTTAAGAAGAACATATTATTTTGTTGCTGGATACACATTCCCATTATCATCAACTTTAGATTTAAAAACAACTGGTTTAGTAAAAGGAATTGAAACAGGAACGGTTCAAGCCGATATTACTGCTTTAGCTGTTTTTAAAAAACAAGTATGGTTAGGACTTTCTTATAGACATGCAGATGCAGTTTCTGTATTGTTTGGTGCTCAATTAGGAGTGTTTAAATTCGGATATTCATACGATTACACATTATCTGACATAGGTAAATATTCAAATGGATCTCACGAGGTCTTTTTAGAGTTACAGTTAAGTAAAGGTGGAAACATGCAATCAAAAACACCTTGGTTAAAAAGAAATAGAATTTATAGCCCAGGGATCTAATGAGAAAAATAAATTTCATTTGTTTTTTGTTTATTTCACTTAATTTAGGTGCACAGACCCTAAGTGAGGCGAATGAATATTTTGATAAATATGAGTACAAAAAAGCTGCTCAATTATTTTCAGAATGTGCAAATAAAAAGCATCTTTCTATAGAAAATTATAAAAGACTAGCTTATTCATACTTTACAATAAGTGAATTCGAATTAAGTTACCCCTTGACTGATTCGTTAACTAAATTAAAAACGATTGAGCCATATTTTATTTACATGCATGGAATAGCTAGTTTATACAAAGGCAATTATGCTCAAGCTAAAGAATTATTTAGTTTGTATAAAATTAGAGACGATAAATTTGATGTAGATCTATTGATTCATTCTTGTGATTCTATTCCTTTATGGAAACCAATTGACTTTAAAGAAAATAAGCTGTTTCAACACAATGGGAAAAAAGCTGATTTATCAGGACAAAAAATAATGAATGGTTTTTTTATCTTTCAAGAAGAAGGAAAAGATAGTCTTGGAATGACTGTTTTGCAAGAACAAGTAGACGCATCTGAATTGTTGACTTCAAAACCATTTTATGTAACAAATAATGAAGTAAGAGAGATTAAAATCCAGAGTACATTTGAAAGTATTACGTTAACTTCTCTTGCTAATTTCCCAAAAACGAATGATGTAATAGTAACAATTGCTGATTTATTGTCTTCCGATGAAGTAAAACGTGCGCCACATTTGTACTTTGCGAAGTTAGATACAATTAATAATTTATTGACTGAGATTCAACCATGGATTTATTCAGGTTTTGAAGATTCTACAGCTTGTGCTCATGCAACAATTAATGAATCTGGAAATAAAATCGTTTTTACTAAAATGGGCAAGAATACTAAATCAGCAGATTTATATATATCAGTTTTGGAAAATGGGAATTGGTTAAAACCGGTTTCTATAATTTCTTTAAATACAATTGACGATGATATGTATCCTTTATTTTCAGGTGATTCATTATTGACTTTTTCATCAAATGGTAGAGCTGGATACGGAGCGTTAGATATATATAGAACTTCATTTGATGGTTTAACATTTTCAGGGGTTACTCATTATTCTGAGCCGATCAATAGTTTTGCGGCTGATTTCAATTTTACATATATTGAAAAAGAAACAGGAATCTATTCTTCTAATAAAAATGGTGGAATTGGAGATGATGATGTTTATGAAATAACATTTAAACCTTCTGTAATAAATCCTGAAAAAGAAACTTTCGAGCGTTTTGTAAAAAAATGGGTTGATCAAAAAGTGTATTTCGATTATGCGAAGTTTAGTTTGAAGAAGGATATTTATCAATTAGATAGCTTAGTTACTTTTTTGAAAGAGAATCCAACTTGTAAAATTATTATTGAAGCACATACTGATAGTAGAGGAGAAACTTTATATAATTTATATCTTTCTGATTTTAGAGCTAAAAACATTAAGGCAGAATTAGTGGATAGAGGTATTTCTGAAACTCAAATTTTAGTCGTACCTAAAGGTGAAACTGATCCTCAAGTAATTTGCAAAGCAGAATGCAATGAAACTGAGCATGCGCTAAATCGAGTTGCAATAATTAAATTAAAACTGCCTTAGACATTTGTAAATAATCAAATTGAGCTCATTCTCTATGGATGAGCTTTTTTGATTAGCAATAATTATTTTTGACTAGGATATATTACTTGGTAACCTTGAGGAATTATTAGTGAAAATACCTCTTCTGGATTTTCAACTTTATATTTGTAATTGGAAGCTTTATATTCCATTTTAACATTGTCTGCTATTGTTGAGAAGTATAATGGGAAACCAGGTATGCTTGGATTCATTATCATCTGATTGCTCTCATCCAATTTGATTTCGTCAGTATACCAATAGGTAGTTTCAGTATTTCCTTGGCTAAGAACAGCTTTTTTACAATTAAAACCAAGAATGACACTTTTATCAGCTAAAAATCTAACTTTTATTGAAGTGTCATTTGCTTTTGTATTGTAAACTAGATCTTTTTCAAAAAGTTGAACAGCATAACTTCCTTTAGGGTTTGAAGTTAATGATAATCCAATTTTCTTCTTTTGATCTACTATTATGGAATTAGTATTACTTGTTCCCATGACAAAATTCAATCGAGATTGATATTTAGTAAAATATAATTCCATTTTACTATCGAACATTAATCCTGTTTTCTGTAATGTTTCAACAGATGAATCTTGAGGAGCTACAATAATTGAATATTGAAAATAACCTTCTGTTAACTGGCAATAACTTAATGAACTAAACGAAAGGAATGCGATAAATAGAATTTTTTTCATGTTTTTATAAAAAGTAAACGAATTTACGACTTTTAATTTAGAAGATTAACTATTAAAAAAAAATGTAACATCATTTCGTTTTTTCCGTAATTAATTGAATCAGTTTATTAATGTTGATTTACAAGTTAAATTCAGAGAATATGCTTAAAAGGAAGGAAAAAATACAATTTGAAAGTCCAGATAGATTAAATAGAATTGTTGAAGGAACAAAAATAGTTGGGGATTTAATAACGGATTCCAACTTAAGGATTGATGGTGAAATAAAAGGAAATGTTGTATCTCGATCCAAGGTGGTAATAGGAGAATCAGGAGTTGTTCATGGCGATGTTTCTTGCGTTGAAGCTGATGTTGAAGGAAATGTTACAGGTAAATTAGAAATCGAAGATTTATTAGTCTTAAGAGAAAAATCAAAAATTGTTGGAGATATAATGACTTCAAAACTTCAAATAGAAGAGGGTGCAATTTTTGTCGGATCTTGTAAAATGGCTGGACACGCTGTAAATAATAATGCATCTAATAAATCAACAATTACTTCAAAAAAAGCAGAAGAAAAAGATGATTTGGTGTATTGAAATTGTCGCTAAATTCGGAGTAGATAGCTAACTTCAATGATTTTTTTCAAAATAGTTACATTAAACATTAAATTCAATGGCTAAAAATAATAAAACATCCAAATTTATTCGCTTTTCAGCAATGGGATTTCAAATGGCTGGCACAATAGCCTTTTTTACTTGGTTAGGGACTTATTTGGATAAAAGATATCCTGGAAAAACTCCTTGGTGGACAATTGGATTATCTTTGTTTGGTGTAACAGCTGCTTTAGTGCTAGCAATTCGTGATGTAATTAACATGAGTAAAGAAAGTGATGACTAAAAAATATTCAATTTTGTTTCTTGTAATTTCAATCTTTGTAATTGGAATTGATTTATTGTTTAGTAAATTCTTTTTATCTATAATACCTTTTCGACCTCTCATTGGTTTAGATTTAGCTGTGTTTTTTATTTTTGTTGTAGCTACAATTATTATTGGACCTGGTTTAGAAAAAGAACCAAAGAATTTTGTCGGACGTTTTTTAGTTTTAACAACAGTTCAAATGCTTTCGGTATTAGCAATTTTTGCAGCAATCGTTTATGTTAAATTTCCTAATTTACAAACAGTTGTTCTTCATACTTTAGTAGTATTTGTTTTATTAATGATTATTCAGTCAATTTTGCTTCTTAGATTTATAAATTCTAAATGAAATTGATAATTTATTCAATTTCATTTATTATAATCAACCTTAAAGAAGTCTAACTTTCAATTATTTCTATCTAAAACTCATTTTATCTCATTTTTTTTATTGTATATAAACAAAGATTCCCTACCTTTGCGCCAAAATTTGAAGACTTACATTCGAAAAAATAGTATGATGAATTTAAGAAATGCAGTAAAATCAATTGTTTTAACTTGTTTGACAGTTCTTACATTTAACTCAACTTTCGCTAATAAAGAAGAAGTAAAAGAAAAGTTTAATGTTGGTGAAATGATTATGCACCACATTGGTGATGCTCACGAATGGCATATTATGGGTGGACATGAAAATTCAGTTTCTATCTATTTACCAGTAATTATAATGGATGGAGGATTAAAATTTTTTAATTCTAAGTCTTTATATCATGGTAAAGTAATGACTGTAACTGACGAAGCTGGAAAAGCAATTCATTATATTGTAGATGAAACAAATGGTTATGCAATGTTTCATGAAAAGATTTACAAATTAAATGTGAATGGTGAATTAAATTTTCACAAAGGTCATCCAACTAACGCTAAACCTTTAGATTTATCAATTACTAAAAATACAATGTCTCTTTTGATAGGTTCAACATTGTTGATTTTAGTAATGTTGACAGTTGCTAAATATTACAAGAAAAATGGTTCTGTTGCTCCAAAAGGTTTGGCAAAATTCATTGAGCCATTAATCGTTTTTGTTCGTGATGAAGTTGCTTTAGCAAATATTGGAGAACATAAATACAAAAAATTTACTCCCTTTTTATTGACTATTTTCTTCTTTATATTAATAAACAATATTTTAGGTTTGATTCCAATTTTCCCTGGAGGAGCTAATTTAACAGGTAATATTGCTGTAACATTGGTTTTAGCTGTTGCCTCTTTATTTGCGACTGTTTTTTCAGGAAATAAAAATTATTGGAAACATATTTTTGCTACTCCTGGTGTGCCAGTTCCTTTATTGATCATTATGATTCCAATCGAAATCGTAGGTATTTTTACTAAACCATTTGCATTGATGGTACGTTTATTTGCGAACATGACAGCGGGGCATATTATTATTTTGGCTTTGATTTCTATTATTTTTATTAATGAAAATTGGACATGGGGATTCTTATCAGTGCCTATGGCTTTGTTTATTTCTGTATTAGAAATTTTGGTTGCTTTTTTACAAGCATATTTATTCGCGATGTTAACTTCGTTGTTCATTAGTGCAGCGGTAGAAGAACATCATCATTAATTAGTATTTTTTTAATTTAATATATATATAGTTATGTTCGGAAGTATTGCTGCAATTGGTGCTGGTATTGCTGTTTTAGGAGCAGGTTTAGGTATCGGTAAAATCGGTGGATCTGCTATGGATGCAATCGCACGTCAACCAGAAGCGTCTGGAAAAATTCAAACAGCTATGATTATTGCTGCAGCCTTGATCGAGGGTGTTGCATTATTCGGTGTTGTTGTTGGTTTACTTGGTCTTGAGACTGGAGTGGTGAAGTAATTCAAAACTTTAAACATGTTGTAACGGTTGGTTACAACATGTTTATTTAAAATTAAAATTAAATAAAAAAGATATGGGAATCGTTACACCAGACTTAGGTCTTATTTTTTGGACATCGATTGTATTCATTTGTTTATTGTTTATCCTTACAAAATATGTTTGGAAACCAGTTTTAGGTGCAGTTAACAAACGTGAACAAAATATTACTGAAGCTTTAGAATTAGCTGAAAAAACAAAAAAAGAAATGATTGCTTTACAAGCGTCAAATGAAAATTTGTTAAAAGAAGCAAGAGCTGAAAGAGATAACATTTTAAAAGACGCGAAAGAAATTTCAGTTAGTTTAGTTGAAGATGCTAAAAATGCAGCTAAAGTTGAAGCAGAAAAAATTATGATTTCAGCAAGAGAAACAATTAACAGTGAAAAAGCATCTGCTATTGCTGAATTGAAAAATCAAGTTGCTATTTTGTCAATTGAAATCGCTGAAAAAGTTGTTAGAGGTGAATTATCTTCAAATTCTAAACAAAAAGATTTAGCTGAGAAATTAGCCGGTGACATTAACTTGAATTAATTTAGTGAAACGATGAAAGGAACTAAAACAGCAAGTCGATACGCAACAGCTCTATTAGAAATTGCAATTGAGCAAAATAAATTAGAGCAAATAGCAGGAGACATGAATTATTTGCTTGAAGCGAATAATGAAACAGTTGATTTTCAATTGTTGATTAATAGTCCTGTTATCAATTCAGATAAAAAAATTGCTATTTTTAATGAAATATTTAGTCAATTTGAAGATGTAACTATGTCTTTCATCAAATTGATTACTAAAAACAGAAGAGAGAGTTATTTACCAACAATTGCTCAATCTTTTGATAAACAAGTAAAAGAATTCAAAGGAATTGTTCCGATAACGATCATAACAGCAAGTCCATTGGATGCTTCAGTTAGAAGCACTATTCTTGCTAAAATTGAAGGTTCCGTAAAAGGTCAATTGGAAGTGAAAGAATTGATTGATGAATCACTAATTGGTGGTTTCATTGTTCGAATGGGAGATAAACAAATTGATGCTTCAGTTGCAAGCCAATTTAGTAATTTAAAGCAACGTTTAACAAGATAATCCGAATAAACGGAATCAGGTAAAACTTCATAACACATGGCAGATGTAAAACCAGCAGAAGTTTCTGCAATTTTAAGAGAGCAGCTTTCAGGATTCAGATCTGAAGCAGAACTTCAAGAAGTAGGAACCGTTCTTCAAATAGGGGATGGTATTGCTCGTATTTATGGA
>CALPUT020000029.1 GCA_943326825.2 Chryseobacterium gleum
ATTAATATCCAATATGGTATTCTATAATTAATTCGAGAAATAATTCTCATTTTATTTTTTGTTTAATTTTTAGTACGAAGGCTCCTAATTGATACAATTTTTTATTCGTTATTTGAATAAATCTACCATCTTCAAATTGTTCACCTCCAAATTCAGATTTATATTTCTTAACGCCATATTCGTTACCTTTTTTCCCTGCACCCATAAAATCGATATGAGTAAGATTATTATCAATTGCAAAATTTATAACTCCTTCAATTGCTAAATGTGTAGGAAATATTTTTTTATGATAATTTCTTTCTCCACAGTAATATAATGTATAAATTCCACCAATATCTGTAAATACACAAAATGCCCCACCAATTATTTTGTCATTATGTTTTACAATAAATATTTTTCCGATTTTAGAGTGGAATAATTTTATAAAATATTCTAGTTTGGGCAAAGGTATTTTCACCCTTTCCTTATATAAATCACTCAAAATTTTATATAAAATTTCAACTTCTTTTATTGTATTAGCAACAGTATAATATGCATTTTCATCTTTTGAAATTCGAATTTCTCTTCTTCGATTATATTTCATGTTTTGAAGAATGTTTTCTATTGTTGTGTTGCGTGTATTTAGTTTGAAATTTAAATATGGGGCATAATCCCAATTATTTTTTTTAAAAATAGTTTTAAATATTGTGTAGTCTACAAAATTTCTTGTTTCAATATATATGACTTTTCTTTCTAATAATTTTGTTATTGAATTAAGTAAAAAATTTACAACTTCTTCATTATCAGTTTTAAATATTGGCCCGCCATAAATAATTGCTCTTCTTGAAAAATATCCTTTAATTCCATTTTCTTTTTGAATTGTTACTAAACAAAGAGCTAATAAATTATAGTTTTCATCTATAACGCCAATCGGAAAAGCAGATTGATTCGAAATTGAATTAAAAAAAGTGTAAAATTCAGGTGTTTGAAAAGGTGAATAATATTTATTGTTTTGTAATAATATATTCCATTTCTCAATACTAATTTCATCTTTAATTTGTACTATCATTCAAGATGTTTTTATATTTTTCGATTAAAGTTAAAGCAATACTTTTATCATCTAATTTTAAATCTATAATTCTATTTCGTCCATTTGAATACGGATTGGTTTTTATAAATATTAATGCTTTTTCTATATTTTCAATATATTCATTAATATCTATAGGATTTATGAAGAGTCCAATTTCATTACCAAATAACATTTTGACATCACCAACATCTGTTGATACGATTACTTTATTACATGCCATTGCCTCTTTAATTATATTTGGACTACCTTCCCATAAACTACTTAAAAGAATTATGTCTGCAGCATTTAGATATTGGGGAACATCAGAATTTGGAATGTTCACCAGTGTATATAATTCGATTGTAGGTGTTTTTATTTTATTTACAGCTTCCTGAGTGAAATTGAAATTTTTTTCAAAGCGAGATGGATCAGCAGCAAATAAAATATTGATTTTAGATGTATTCCAATTAATTTTTTCTTGAGATTTTTTTATATTTTCTGGATAATATTTTGATATATTAACACCATTAGGAATTACAACTGAAGATTTGATTCCTAAACTTGTTTTCATGTCTGATGACTTTACAATTAATAATCTCCAATTAAAAATATAATTAAACATTTTGATCAGTTTAATAAAACTATTTTTGGACTTTACATCAGATCCCATTAATGAAACTACAAGCGGAGAAGCTCCTGCTAAGCTAGCAGTAAAAGCAGATAAAGAAAAATGAGCATGTATTAGGTCATATTTATTAGCTTTTATTTGTTTTTTCAAAGGCAAAATATTTTTTAAATATCCCTTTAGTCCCTTTCCTTTTATAGTGAAATATTCAATATTAACACCTTCCTTTTTAAGGCTTTCACCTTGGTTGAAGACGATGGGACTTATTCCATTTTGTGAATTACCACTACATACAAAAAGAATATTCATTTTTTAACGTTTTGTAATAACTCAATTTTATTGAAAAGAATATCACTAATCATAAATTTATCGAAATAGTGATTAACTGTTTTATAAGAGTTCATTCCTAATTTTTTTCTTAACTCTTTATCAGAGCCTAATATTAATATTGAGTTACATATATCGATTGATGATTCTGGTTCGATTAATAATGCATTCTGGTTTTGCTTTAAATATAAGTTTACATCACCTACATTTGTAGCAATAATTGCATTCTCACTGGCTAAATATTCTCCTAATTTGAATGGAAATCCGAAGTTAGCATATTTAGAATTAACTCTGCACATGCATAAAATATCTGAATTTACCATTTGTTGATAATAATCTGATTCGGATAAACAACCTAAGAATTCTATTTTATTTTGGAATACCGATTGTTGAATTAATTTTTGGACTATTCCATCCATTTGTTTACTTATTTTTCCAGTAAGTATCAATTTTAAATTCGAATTAGTCTCACATGCCTTTTCGAATCCTTTAAGAATATATTCAAAGCCATCTTTATATCCAAATGACCCTCCATAAAACACCTTTATTGTATCTGAATTAATCGATCGATTTTTAAATTTTTGTATTTCAGTAATGTCAACGCTTATTGGTAGATGTATTGTTTCAATTTTATTTTTTGTAAATGTTTTAATATACTCTACAAGCGATGTAGATATACCAAAGCATAAAGAACCAGTTTTTGAAATTTGATATAAAAATTTATTTGCAGTCCAATTTTTTAGTTTCATTTTTATGCTCATTTTGGAACTGTTAGCATAATTAATATTTTCAACAATATCAAAAACTATTTTATAACCTATTATTTTTGAAGTTTTTATTATGAAAATTGTTTCAATTGAAGGATAACCATAATGATATAGAATATTGTTTGATTTTTTATCAAAATTTTTAACAACATAAAAAGAACTAGAAACAATGTAATAAATTATTGATATTGGATTATATATATTGTATTTATATAATTTACATTTTAATTTGTTTAATGATTTATTTATAATATTTGAATTGATTATCACATTTGAAAACCTAATATTTTCATTATTAAATTGTGGAGAAATTAAATTTTTGACACGTTGAGTTGATGCCATTTCACCAAATACATTTACACCAACAATGATAACATTTGTTTTATGTTTCATTTGTTTTCTATGTTTTTTATTATTTTACATGGATTACCAGCAGCAATAACATTTGAAGGAATATTTTTTGTAACAATACTTCCAGCACCAATAATTGAATTTTCACCAATTGTTACTCCTTTTAAAACTTTTACTCCTTCTCCAAGCCAAACATTTTTTTTAATCAATATCGGTAAAGGTTCCCCACTTCTAGGGTCATCTGTATGCCAATCAGAATCAGTTATCAAAGTGTTAGCACCGCACCTGACATTTTCTTCTATTTCAATTTTTGAAAATGCACCAATGACTGTCCCACTAAAACCACAATTTTCTCCAATTATAATACTCGCATTTGAGGTTAAAGTACTTATCAGACAAGGTCTATTGATTCCAATTAAATTTGAATAGCTCTTTGAACGCATAGTGACATTCTCAGCAATTTTTATAGAACTACCTTTTTTTTGGTTAATATGCGGTAAGCCATACAATTTAATTTTAGTAAATTTTTGTCCTTTTAAGAAACATATTAATTTAAATAATATTCTAGAATTGAATCTTAATAGAATCAATGAAATTGTATAAAATTTATTCATAAGTTTATTTATTATTAAAATGAAAATTTTTCATATTAATAAGAGGGAAAAATAAAATTGACCATAATAGTATATCTCTTGAAATCGAATTTGAAAATAAGTATACTAAAATAATAATAGGTAATAGGTAGTAACCTTTTAAATATGGATATAAATATTTAAGATATTCGGCATATTTCTTTAAAGTATAAAAAAGAAATAAAAAACCAGTTAATCCCCAAAAAGATATCAATGCCATTAAGCCATTTGGCCCAGCAATAACTTCACCGTCTATTGCATGTATTTTTCCTGTATTATTGACTCCATGTCCAAATGGATAGTTTAAAATATTTTTACTTTCAACTTCTAAAGCACCAAATCTATTTAATGAATTTCCCCTTTTTATTTTGTCAATTCCATATTTCATTACTTTATCATTAGAATTATTTGTTTTTTCAAATTTTTCAGAAATCACACTTGAATTAATTATGTAAAATCCTAATATCAGAAAAGTCGAGAACATAAAAAACTTTAAAGAATAACTTATGTTTTTATTGATTAAAAAAAACAAAAAGAAAAGTAATAATGAGATATAAAAGGTAGTTGAAAGGGTTGTTAAACCGGCAACAGTTAAGATTATTAATCTCTTGTTCAATTTAAAATTGTTTACTGTTAAATTATGAAACAACGCAATTCCAATTAAATATCCAAAATGAGCTGGTTCAATTGCAAATCCATCATTTCGTATGTTTTCATAACCACCATGTGAAGTATAAAAAAAGCAATTCCAATATCCTACCTGAGTTCTTAATTCACCAGACATATTGAATTCACTTAGATAATTATTATAAAAAAAAGGATCAAAAATTAAAATTAAAAAACAAGGTAAACTAATTAAAGCACCATAATATATAAATTTTTCAAATTTTTCAAAAAAGGAATGATTAAAAATTTTTATTAAAAAATAAGGTATTAATATTCTAAAATAATAGCCAATAAAAGATCTGATTGTAAAATCCTCATCTCCATTGATAGTATAAGAAAAAATATTTATTAATGTAAAAATTAATAAGAAAAATGAAATAAATGGATCCCATTTTAAATTTTTTAATGAAAAACAAATAAAACCAAGAATAGCAACTGGAACTATTAACCAATCTATTTCGGTTAAAAATGTTGCTCCAGTAATATATATCATACATAAAGTAAAATATATATTTTTTAAATTTCTAACTAGTGAAGATTCAATTTGGTAAATCATTTTAGCCTAATTGAGTAAGAGTTTTTAGATAGTATTCCCATTCTCCTATATCATAATATTGTTTCTCAGAAATAGGAAAAACACTAACTTTTTTCCCTTTTTCTTTTAGATTTGATATCAATGTTGTTATATGTAAAAATTCATTTTCATTTATTTCATTAAGAATTTCTGAATTCAATATATACATTCCTGTATTGATCATAAATGTTAATTCAGGTTTTTCTTTCATAGAAATTAGTTCACCACTTTCACCTGTTTCAACAGTACCATAGGGTAAATAAATATGTTTTAAAGAACATATCATTGTGATATCATTTTCATTTTGAATATGAAAATCTAATATTTCGTTGTAATTCTGATCAATGATAACATCACAGTTTGTCACAAAAACTGGTGTGTCAAATTTATTTTTTAATAATGATAAGCTTCCTGCTGTTCCAAGAGGATAATCTTCTTGGAAATAATTAATATTATATTTTTTATTTTCAATACTATCAAAATAATATTGAATTAAATCAGCTTTGTAATTAACTGAAAAATAAAAATCAGATGCACCATGATCACAAAATTTTTCAATAATATGTTCAGCAATAGTTTTATCTCCAATAGGAATTAATGGTTTTGGAATAACATTCGTAAGAGGACGCATTCTAGTACCTTTTCCTCCAGCCATTATAATGATCGGTATGTTAATTAATTTTTGTTCTTGCTTTCTTTTTTCAAATAAATCATTCCAAAAAATCACATCATGAATTTCACCTTTTTCATTAATAATAGGCATAAATTCGTCACGTTCAACGAGCATTTTATTTTTAATGAAATCAATATTATCACTAGTTTTTGCAAATGTAATATCTGTTCTTTTTATTGAATCAACTGAGTTTTCTAATGAAATATTTTTAATTATCGCCCTTTGAATATCGCCTATAGATATAAGACCATAAAATTTTGAATTGTCTAATAATATCAATAGTTTGGTGTTTTGCTCATCCATTTTCTTTAATGCAAACAAAATACTATCAGTGAAATTTATTGAAATATCATCTATGTTTTTTCTCTCCATTTTAACTTATCTAATTGTTGACCAAAATAACAAATTTGAATTTTCGATACCTAAAAAAAACAACAAATCCAAAGATGATAACCCTTCAATAAATTCTTTTTTTGGATTTTGAATATATTTAGGGTGTTTAAATTCTTGCCATATTATATTTATATTTTTTTGTTCGAATTTTTTTAATATCAAATTATCCATATAAGCTTTAGCACCTTTACCAGAAATATAATTTTTAACATTTAATTTCTCACAAATTTCGAGTACCAAATCTCCTTTTTTTTCAACACAATTTAAGTTAATTGACTCAATAATCTCAACTTTAATATTAAAAATGTCAAACAAAAAAAACATAGATTTTGAAATAACTTCATAAGGTGAATTATTTTTATTTTGCAAATAAAACTCTTCAACTAATGGATATATTTCATTAAAGTAAGGTGCTTTTAAATAATAATTTTTTATTTTATTTAAATGATCATAAGCCCATTCTGAATTTTTAAACTTTAAATTATTTAAAGTTACGCCAAGATTATAATTTACTGGTAAATTTAAAAATTTTGGTTCACCATTACAATAAAATATATTTCTATATTGATATGAAGCTTTATTTGCAGCAACATCGTTCAACAAAACAAGATAATTGCTTCTAGCAATTTTATCAATTAATCCTAGCCAAGGAAAAAATGAAGGTTGATGAATTGATGTTATCATTTATTTTTAACTAATGAGATAAAACTTCTTTTTAAAGCAAAAAATATCAATTTTATTTTTTCAATACTTGATGCTTTAGTTTTGAAAGTTTTAGAAATGTAAATATAAATAACTCTATATTTTTTAATATGGGATGCAGCGCTAATTATAGATTTATAATGCCAAAGTTTTGCTTTTGAGTCTTTTTCAAAGCTATTTTTATGATCAAGTAAAATTTTTTCATAATATTCAATTACAGCTTCGTAGTTTATTATTCCTCCTTTTTGAGTAGTTAAGTGCACATATTCATGAAACCAGTGTGTTTTTACTAATACTTCAGGTATAAAATCATGTTCATAATATTCAGAAATATTTAAATTGAATTGATAATCTGCACCAAATCGTATTGTTTCATCATAACCTCCACCAATTTTATTAATTGCTTCTTTTCTTACTAGCATTAATGTACCTCCACCAGTACAAGGACCATAAAGTAATTTTGAATATAAAGCACCTCTTGATTCTTCTTTTCCAAATTTAATATGGATGTTTTTTGAGTCATCCCAAAATTCTTCCCAACAATAAACAATCCCCAATTGCTCTCCTTTTTCTTCCATCAAATTTACCTGTTTGTATAATTTGGTTGGAAGAAATTCATCATCATCATCTAAAATAGCAATGTATTTTCCTTTAGCTTTACTAAATCCAATATTGATACAATATGCAGCATTTTTATTTTCAGGGATATAAATGTATTTAATTCGAGAATCCATTTTACAGAATTCTTCAGAAACCCTTCTAGTTTCATCAGTGCTAGCACCATCAATAATAAGAATTTCATAATTATCATAAGTCTGATTTAATACACTTTTAATTGCTCGTGGAAGTAAATTTGATCGATTCCGTGTATTTAAAACTACTGAAACAAGTGGTTGGTTCATTGATTCCATATTCCTGTAGCTTTATTATTTATTATCTTAAAGTATTGCATAATTTGAATGTATTTTACAGGAATTTCACATATTAATCCGGCAATTAAAATTCCAGGAAAGCCTACTTTTAATTTGATTGAAATAAAATAGGCTAGAGGTAAATAGAGAATTGTTTGAATGACCACCCATATTAATGTCAATTTAATTTTACCGATACCATTTTGAAAAGAGACATATACCCCAGTTAAAACATATACCACACTTCCTAAAGCTACTAATACTGAAATTGTGAATGGAATTTTAATCCTTTCACCTAGCCATAAATGATAAATATTATTTGAAAAAATTAATGCAATTATTATGAAAATTATAAGACTTAAACCTAATTTTTGCATTTTTTTCACAAAATTTCTAATCCATTCAAAATCTTTTAATTCAAAAGCTTCTGTGGTTGCAGACCACATTGGTGTGAGAATTATTCCATAAACCATAATAAAAACACTAAACATTTTATATGAAATATTATAAACAGCAACATCTTCACCATTTGAAAATTGTGTTATTAGCATATTTGTAGAGGAATACATTATAATACCTGAAACCTGTAGTATAAAAAATTTAAAACCTAAATTTAATAATGTTTTAGACTGTTTAAAGTCAACATATTTAAATGAAGGTGCATATTTTTTATAACTCGTATTGAAAAAATATAATGATGCAATTAATAAGACTAATACTGGTATAGCACTTAATACGAAACCTAAAATAGGTAAAGAACTTTTAGTTGTATATTTTAAAATTAAAATGATTATAAAACAAAGCAAATTTGAAATAACATTAAAACCATTATTTATTGAGGGTTTTTGATCAGCTAATAAAATAACTCCAATTAATTGAAAAACAAAACGTAATAAAAAAAATGAAAATACAATTATTGAAACAGAAAGTAATGTGTTTGAAGGGATATTATGTGTATTATATATTGCAGACCAATCAACAAAATTTGAGATAATTAGAAAAAGAATCAAGATTATTGAAAAAATCAATCCTAATATAGCATATGTAGTACTAACAAATTTACGAGCTAAAATATCATTATTATCAGCTTTTGCTTTTGCAAAATTATTTCTAAGACCATTTCCTAAACCAATATCAAAAAAACTAAACCAAGTAACTATTGATGTCAAAGTAAGCCAAATTCCATATTCTTCTTTTCCTAAATAATCTAGTAGTAATGGAACATATGCTAAATTCAAAAGTATGCTAATTCCTTTTAAACCAAACGAAGCAATAATTTGTTTTTTTGCTTTTATTGAACGTGGATGTCCATTATTTAAACGATTTAATAATTTTTGAATTCTTTTTTTTAACATTTCAATTGACTTAATTTATAAATCTTTTTGAAAAAGAAGAGCAAAAGATTCTGAATATTCAACCCCGATTCTACTTCCTCTAAAACCATTCAGAGATCGGATAGCACTTAAACTTCTAGGTAAATTACCTTGCATAACTTCGCTCTCATATATTTTCATTATTTCAAGTTTATCATCAATAAATTTTGAAATATCAACAAAAATCGTAGGAATAAAAATATTTTCATGTATAGCAGGAGCAAATTCTGTTTCGCTGATTGTTTCACACATCATTATTTTATTAATAAATGGATATCTGAAATTTTTTGTACAACAATAGGCTGCATCAAAACTAAATTTATGATCTGAATGTACATCACTTCTATTTGGAAGGATTATAGTGTCAGGTTTTAACTGGTTAAAAGTGTTTGAAAATGCATTTACTAAATCAGAAAAATTGATTTCATCTAATTTAATAGGTTGAAAATTAAATTCTATAACATTGTCAAATTGAAATCTTTTAGCAACTTCGAGTATTTCTTTTTGTCGCTTTTCAACATGTTCCTTGCTATATCCAAAGTCAGTTGAAATTCCAGTAACTATTATCCAAGAAATTATTACTCCTTCATTTTTATATTTAAGTAGAGTACCACCAGCCCCTAATGTTTCATCATCTGGATGAACTGCAACAATTGCAATATGTTTCATTTTAAGCATTTTTTCGGTTATAAGCAGGTATTCCTATCATTTCGCTATATGGAATAGTGTCTTTTACAACAACAGCCCCAGCACCAACTAAAGTGTTGTTTGCAATATTAATTCCTGAAATTATTTTGGAACCTAATGCAATTAAGCATTCTTCACCAATAATTGAATATGCACCAATAGTTACTCCTGCAGAAATTAATGTGTTTTTTTGAATTATAGTTTCGTGATCAATTGAAGATCCAGTAGCAATTATTACGTTATTATTAATTTCTACATCAGTGTTAATAATTACTCCTGGAAAAATTGTAATTCCTTCTCCCATTTTTATTTTTTTTGATATGATTGCAGAAGGGTGAATTGTATTTATGAAAGAAAACCCAATATTTTTAACATAATTATATGCTTGAACTCGTAAATCATTGTTGCGATAACCTCCTAAACCCATTGCAATACTATGAGTTAATGGATCATATTTAATTATTTCTTCATCATTACCAATTACAGGATAACCAAAAAATGAATTCCCTTTTTCAATTGAATTTGATGTTACACCAATTATTTGAATATTAGGCATTAAATTAAGAATATCAATAACAACTTTTGCATGTCCTCCACTACCTAATACTATAATTTTTTTAAAATCACTAACTTTTTTATTTTCTGATTCTTCAGTTTCAAATGAATATTTAAGTAAATAATTATTGTATTTTTCTACAAGTTCAGGATATTTGATTGTCCATTGATTTATTATAGTATTATATATATCTTTTAGAAAAATATGTTTACCAATGTAAAATGATGATGATTCATTTATATTGAAGCTTTTCTTATATTTAAATAAAGAATCATTCTCTTTTATACCACCTCCTATATTTAATGTTTTGACTTTCTTATCAATTAAGTCTTTTACAATTTCAAATCGAAGAAACGTATTTGCACTTTTGTCAAAATGTTTTGAAAAAGTACCACCTAAAAAAGCATAAGCATTTATCTTATTAAATAATATTAATTCACATGAAATTGGTTTGTTTTCATAAAGTGCAAATGAAAATAATACATTTTCAGATAAATCATTCTTTAGGTTTGTGAAAAAATTCTTATCAAATTTATAAAAATCATCAGCATTATTTCGTTCAAGCATATGATAGTATATATCAGAAAAATGATCAAAATATTCATCAGTTAATTCAGATCCTTTAAAACTTATATATTGTAATCCAATTCTTTTAGCCTTTCGAATTGCTTCTCTAACTTTTCTATGAAAACATTTATTCCAGACAAATTCTTCACTTTCTAATGGTATAGATATATTTTCAAGAACATTTATTGGATTTATCCATTTTGAAAGTTTTTCATTTTTTAGTAATGGATTAAATCTAACAAATTCGCAAACTATATTATTTTCTAAACTCCATTTCTCGAAATTTTCAGAAAATAATTGTAAAAAATCTTCATCAGTTGTATTTGAAATAACACCATTATAGCCATATGCACCTTGAATATCGTAATAATTTTCATCTAATTGAAAACCTCTATCATTTATCGAATTTTGAAGAAATGGATATAAAGCTATTTTATCATGAATTATAAATACGAAACATTTAGCAGTTCCTTCTTTTCGACTTTCAAATAATTTATAGTAATGAGGAGAGTAAAATTTACCTTGTTGATTTTCGGGCATTTGACTTAGGAATCCTAGCCATTCATTTTCATCATCAAGAGTTAAAACTTTATAAATTAGTTGAGTATCTATTTTAATCATGATCTAATTACTTATAAAATTACACTACTTGGGATATTAACCAATCTATCTTCAATTTCATTACTGTTTATCAATCCATCATGAATACAATTTTTATACATTTTTAATTTATTCATGAGTTTCCAAACAGGACGTGTCATTACGCCATTCGTATTTGTTTCATCTAGAAATAAATCTCTTTCATTTTTATTGTTAAATAAAATTGCATTTAACCAATAATTTGATTTTGAATTTGAAGATTCTTCAATAAAGCTTATTCGATTGTTGGTGTTAAAATATTTTTGATATAAACTGGCAGTATTTCTTTTAATGTTTATGAAATTATCTAATTGCTCAATTTGTGCGCAAGCAAGAGCCGCATTTAGATTAGGACATCGATAATTATAACCAACATAATCGTGAACATACTCCCATTTATGAGGTATTTTAGCTTGAGTAGTCAAATGTTTAGCTAATGAAGCTAACTTATCATCATTTGTTACAATAATTCCACCACCACCACATGTTATTGTTTTATTTCCATTAAAACTATATGTACCGAGGAGTCCAAATGTTCCAGTATGCTTACCTCTAAATGTTGAACCTAAAGATTCTGCCGCATCTTCAATTACTGGTATATTATATTCATTACATTTTGCAATGATTTTATCAATTTCCAAAGGTAAACCAAAAGTATGCATAGGTACACATGCACCAATTCTTTTGTTGGATGCTTTATGAAAAGGAATATCATTTCGTAATTCAACAAATTCTAGAAAATCACACAATGCTTTATATGACATCCCCAAAGTATTATTATCGACATCTATAAAAGTAGGACTTGCTCCTAAATAAGAAATTGCATTACATGTAGCCACAAAACTTAAAGCTTGTGTAATAACTAAATCTTTTTGTTTTACACCTGCTAAAATCAAGCTCATGTGTAAAGCTGCCGTTCCATTAACAACAGCTATTGCATGTTTAGCACCTGTATATTCTTTTATTTTATCTTCAAATAAATCCACATATTTACCAACAGATGATACAAAAGTTGAATCAATAGTATCTAGAACATATTTTCTTTCATTACCAATAAATAATGGTTCATGTAATGGTATAAAATCTTTATTTCCAAAAAGATTTTTAATAAATTCTATTTCATTTTGAAATTTCAACATTAATTACATTTTTGTATCTAAATATTTACCTGTCTCCTTGTGTCCAAAATTTGGAATCATTGTATGAAATATATTGACAATGTCTTCTTTAGACCATTTTAAATTTGTTTTCAATTTATTAATTGAAGTTTCAAACTGATATAATAAATCATCATTTTTGATCAAATCAGATTTAATAATTCCTAGTTTTTCAAAACGATTCATATCTAAAACTTCATTATCAGTAAAAAATTCTTCAAAGTCTTTTTCACCAGTTGTATCTGATCTAGTAAATAAACAAGGCCATTTATTTTCTTCTGGTAATGTTTTGATTAACTTTCTAGCCTCGTCCTCAGTCGAACATATATATGGTTCGTATCCAATTCGAGCTAAATACTTTACGGCTATATCTGCAAAAGTTATTAAATGTAAATCTTCACTTAATTTTGGGAAAAATATATCTCTGTTTTCTCCAAAAATGCAACTCATTAAACAAAGTTCACCTGATTCTTGAGGAGTAACAAAATATCTTTTAATATCATTGGGAGCAACAATTGGTTGTCTTTTTTGAATTCGTTGATTGAATCCGTACAATAAAGATCCATCTGAAAATGCAACATTAGCAAAGCGAGCTGTTGAAATTGAAATAAAATTACTTCTTCGCATTAAAAACATTTCCATAATTCGTTTTGAAGCACCCATCATATTTACTGGGTTAGCTGCTTTATCTGTCGAAACACAGAAATATTTTTTAGTTCCTTTTTGAATTGATTGTTGAATTGATTTATCAGTATTAAAAATATTTACATTAATCATTCTCATTAATGTAAATGGATCTTTTTCACTTCTAACATGTTTTAATGCAGATAAGTTCAGAACATAATCAAATTGCCCATCATTTTCAATGAAAGCATCATATTCTATTGAACCAATATCTAAAGCAAATGTTTGGAAGTCGCCGTCAATGTATCCTAATGAACTTCTTATATCTCGGACTAATTCTACCATGTTGTTCTCATTAATGTCAACAACATGAAGTTTTTTTGGATTTCGCTTGAAAATTTCTTTGGTAACTGCTTGTCCAATAGAACCTGCACCTCCGATAACTAAAAATGTTGAAGATGAAACAATTTTACATAATTCATTTTCACTATTCTCAATGTCTAGAGTAAATAGATTGTTTTCTCTACCAATTAGATTTAAAATATTCAAAATAATTGGTGTTTAGTTATTAAAATATCCCCAATACCATTCAACAGCTTCTTTCAATCCAGCTTTCAAATCGTGAGAAGGTTCATATCTTAAAATCTTTCGTGCTTTTTCTATCGAAGCAAGAGAGTGGGGTATGTCACCTAATCTCTCAGGACCATGTATAATTTCAACATCCCCAATTTTAGGATTAAATTCTTTCAAATATCCTTTCAAAAGAGTTGTCATTTCTAATAAATTAGCTCGTTCACCAACTGCAGTAGTGAATACTGATCCAATTGCTTCTGGATTTGAAGTCGTCGCAGCCAAATGATTCATTTGAATTACATTTTCAATGTATGTAAAATCTCTTGAATTGGTTCCATCACCATTTATTGTTGGAGATTCTAAATTCATCAATAATTGAGTGAATTTTG
>CALPUT020000030.1 GCA_943326825.2 Chryseobacterium gleum
ATTCTATATTAGGTGGTAAGAATATTTCTTCACTTGAGAGCTTGTCCCGATATTTTAGTGAGAGGAAATATTAATTACAAGGTTTTAGAAAACTCGATCAATTTCTTTCCAAAGTTTTCCCACGAATTTTCCGCTTTTTCAATTGCTATATTTTGAGCGAAAACAGACTTGTAATCATGGTTAAAATAATGATTAATAGTTCTTGCGATTTCTTTTGAATCTGCTACATCAACAATTAATCCTGTTTTTTCATGGTGAATCGTTTCTTTCAAACCTCCAACATTTGTTGCTATAATTGGTAAATTATAGTGGTTTGAAATAGAAGTTATTCCTGATTGAGTAGCTGATTTATAAGGTAACACACATACATCTGAAGCTGAGAAATATATAGCCACATCATCGTCACCAATATATTTGTTGAAAAGAGAAATTCTATTTTTTGCTTTAGATTGATTGACCAATAATTGATATTTTTCAAATGAACCGTATACTTCTCCCGCAATTACTAATTGATAGCTTTCATCCAAATCTTCCATAGCTTGAATCAACAAGTCTAAACCTTTGTAATCTCTGATAAATCCAAAAAATAAAATCGTTTTTTTAGAAGGATCTAATCCTAATTGCTTTTGCGCTTCATCTTGATTAATTAAAGCTGGAAAATGATCGTAAACTGGATGATTCACTCTAAGATATTTAGCTTCGGGTTTAATTGATATTAAATCGTTTAAAACAGCATCTGACATGACGATGAAACCATCGTTGTTATTTAAAAAGTAACGATTACAAAACCCATCGAAGAATCGTTTTTCATGTGGAATTACATTATCTAAAACGCTAATTCTTTTTGCTTTTCTATTTAATTTTTTACAAACATATCCCAATGAAGGACCAAAAAAGGTCATCCAATATTTAGTAATGATAATATCAGGCTCAAACTCTTTTACTTTTCTAGCTGATAAAATATAAGTCAATGGATTGATTGAATCCAAAACTCTAATCGCTGGAATTTCATCTACTTTATCCTCTGGAGTTACAAATTGTGTTTCACCTGGGAATAAAAACTCGGGATATTGACGTTTGAACGTAAAAGCCTTAACAGTATTTTCTTTTTCTAATGCTCTATATAATAATGCATTGAATTGAGCAATTCCACCACGAAAAGGGAAAAATGTTGAAAGAAAAGCAATTTTCATTTTAAATATCAAGTGTTAGAATTGCTTTAACAAAATCAGAAGGATAAATATCATGCATACATGAATTACCTCTTACACATGTATTACCGAAGTAACATTCACATGGTTTTGGTGGTTCAACGATTAAACCTCTTCCATATAATTCAAACTCATGCTTGTTGAAAATCGTGTTACAAAGTACCATTTTCTTTTTCAAGGCTGTTGCAATGTGCATCATCATCGAAACTTGAGTAATGATGAAATCACATGAATTAGTTATAGCCATAAATTCTTCCAATGAAAAATGTCCAGGATAATAACAACCAGTTGCTTTTGCCATTCGTTCATTTTTCTCATGTTCTAATTCACCACCAAGGAAAACAGGGAAATAACCTCGATTTTTTAATTCTAAAGCTAGAACTTCCCAATTATGATCAGACCAAAGTCGTGTATTCCATCTTGGACCACAACCTGTATTTAATCCGATGATCTTTTTATCGTTTACTAAAACTTTAAATCGACTAGACCATTCATCAGATAATGAATTATTTAAGTTGATTAAGTACTCTTCTTTTTGAAAATCAAAATGACAAATTTCAAAAATTTCTTCTAAGTAACTTTTAGTATTTTCTTTCGATAATCCATCAAAAAAACCTGTTAACAATTTATGTTCTGCTTTAGGTGTTGCGGCTGCAATATGATTATCTTTCCAGATATATCCATATTTTATTTTAGCATCCACATTTGCTAAAAGCATGCATGCTTCATTGTCTTTATCTAAATTAATTGCAATATCGTATTTGGTGTTTTGAACAATATAAACATTCGTAAAATCCCATTTGTAAATGACTTCAATTTCTGAAGAAGGTAAAACAGCCGGACTATGTGTTAACCAAGTAAAATGAACTGAAGGATATTCTTTTCTGAAGCGTTCAATAAGTGGAGTTGTTCTAATAACATCACCAAGAGCACCTAATTTTATGATTAAAATACGTGTTTGAATTGGCTGGTAATGAAAACAGTTGTCGCAAGTAACATTTTCTTTTTTATTTGGCAAACAAGGAATTCCTGTTCTAAAATACTTGCAATCATGTTTAACTTCGTTCAATGTCATTTTAATTAAATTTAGCGGCAAGAATTACTGAAATCCGTAGCCAATGCATTTGTAATAAATTTCAGTTCCTTTTTCAACTGCTAATGTATCAAAATTATTAATTCTAAGGTCTTTATAATATTTATAAATCAATCCCACATTTTTAGAATAAACTTCAAATTTTCGTTTGCAGTCTACCAACGTATAATAACTCTCTTGATCAACTGTCAACGTTGAATCGTATTGAACAGAATTTAAAAAATAAGGCTGATGAACTGAAATATATTCACATTCTAATTCATCGTTTTGGTTAAAGGCATTCATGTTCCATTTTTTATTTAATACAGGAGCATAAACTAATTTAATTAGTCGTTGGTTTTCTTCTACTAATTCAGCTTTATAATTTTCAATAATAGCAGTCCATAAATCAGATTGTAACCAAATACCGTTGGTGCTATCTCTTTTGAATCGAACAAATTCTCTTGCTGTTCTTCCATCATTATCTATATATTCTTGACCAATCCACGTTTTTAATTGATAATTAATCGTGTCATGTTGAACAGCAGCATCAATGTCATGGTAAATTTCAGTTACATTATAAGTTACATATCTACCTTGTAAAAGGCCAAAATATTCGTAATGCATTTTAATTGATTCGTTTTTATCTTTTTTACAAGATTGAAAAATGCCAACCAATATCAATAGGATTAAAATATATTTTCGATATGCGAATTGTAATTTCATTAAGCTAATATACAAATAATTTGAATGAAGACTTAAGTTTAATCATTAGGATTTATCCCTTTTGCTTTCATCATTTTCATTTTAGCTTCCAACGCTTTTCCTTCTAAAGGTTCACCGTGATAATAGTATTTTTTTCCTGTTTCATTTCCGTCTTCGTCATATGAAACGAACCATCCATGATATTCACCTATTTTAAAACGTTGTTCTAACATTTTTTTACCATTAGGATGATACGACATCCAAACACCTTCTTTCTTGTTGTTTTTATAAGTGCCTTTGTTTTTCAATGTTCCGCCATCAAAATATTCAGTTTGTTCACCTTCTAATTTTCCATTTAAATAATTAGACTTAGAACAAATACGCTCTGAACGATCATTTGGATCTTCTGAAATGTAATAGATAATACGTTCTCCATTTAAGAGATCACCTTTATAAGATTCAGAAAAAGTTTTTCTTCCTGAAGGACCAAAACTCAACCAAATACTGTCTTTCTTCATGTCACGGTATATACCTTTACTCATAATTATCCCATTTTCATGATAGAATTCAGCTTTTGACCTGTTTGACTTTAAATCATGAACGATCACAGCTTGAATTTTATTTGATGGATAATAATATTGAAAAGTTCCAACAGGTTTATCGTCTTTAAATTGACCTTTATATTGAAAAACTTTAGAGCGTGGATATGTTTTTTCCCAAGTACCCTGCTTTTTTCCTTTTTCGTCAACCTTATTAATTTGCGCGTTAATGATAGGTGAAATCACCATCAGTAACATAAATAACTTATTTCTCATAACGTAATAATTCTGAAAATTCTTTTAAACTTAAACATGTCAAATCTGCTTCAATTCCTATTGGTTCAACTGTTTTAATTCTTACTGTTTTCATTCCAAGATTCTTGCCAAATTTAATATCTGAATCTGTATCACCAACCATAATCGATTTTAAAAAGTCAATTGAAGGAAATTCTTCTTTTGCTTTCAATGCCATTGCTGGTTTTGGTTTACGTGTAGAATGTTCATCTGATTTTAATTCCGGTGCATAGTAAGATTTTGTAATTTTCCCTTTCGCTTTTAAAACTTCATCTTCCATGTAACGGTGAACTTCTAAAAGGTTACGCTCCTCCATTATACCTTTTGCAATTCCTTGTTGATTAGTAACAATGAAAATATTAGAAAAAAGACTATTAAAATCAGAAAATGCTTCTAAAACACCATCTAAAAATTTAAATTCTTCAACACATGTAACATAACCACCCATAATTCGATGATTAATTACACCATCTCTATCTAAGAAAAGTGTCCAAGATGAATCTACATTCCATTCTAACGCCATTAATCTATGATTTTTTCAATCAAATAATTATTTCTTGTTGAAGAGTTTCTACTAGATAATTCAGCCAAAAAACCTGCTAAAAAGAATTGAACCCCCATAATCATAGCTGCTAAAGCAATGTAAAATTCAGTTCTTTGTGATATTAATTTAGCTGATTGATTAATAAATAGTTTACCAATACCTAAATATGCTGCAAATCCAAATCCTACTATGAACATCAAAGTTCCAATAGCTCCGAAGAAATGCATTGGTTTTTTTCCAAATTTCCCCATAAAAACAACTGAAAGTAAATCCAAAGGTCCATTTAAGAAACGATTTAAACCAAATTTTGTTGTCCCATATTTACGAGATTGGTGCTGAACTACCTTCTCTCCTATTTTAGAAAAACCAGCAAATTTCGCTAGTGGCGGAATGTAACGGTGCATATCACCATATAATTCGATGCTTTTTACCACTTCATTTTTATACGCTTTTAAGCCACAATTAAAATCATGTAAATAAATACCTGTCAATCTTCTAGCTGCCCAATTATACAATTTTGTGGGAATTGTTTTAGTTATTGGATCAAAACGCTTTTTCTTCCATCCTGAAACAACATCAAAATCATCTTCCATGATCATTTGATACAAACCAGGAATTTCATCTGGAGAATCTTGTAAATCAGCATCCATAGTTATAACAACCTGGCCTTGAACAGCTTCAAATCCTTTTTGTAAAGCTGCAGATTTACCATAATTTCGTTGAAATTTAATCCCTTTAACTTCTGGATTCTGATCTTTCAAACTTTCTACAACTTTCCAAGAACCATCTTTGCTTCCATCATCTACAAACATTACTTCATAAGATAAATTATTTTCGGTCATTACTTTTTTGATCCAAGAAAATAATTCAGGCAATGATTCAACTTCATTGTAAAGTGGAACGACAATCGATATGTTATATTTAAAGTCCAATTTTCTTCTTTTATAGAATATTTACAAATATAAAAAAAGAATAGTTGCCTCGATTTCATTTAATTTGAAAAAGCTAACATCTTTATGTTAAATTAAGAATTTTGAATTTTAGAATTTTAGATTTTTAGATTTTTAATTGTTATTAGTTAATCAAAGGACAATTGTTTAAAATTTTTGAATTTGGATTTAGATTTTGCTCTATCTAAATTTCAATTTTGGTCGAAATTTCATATATTTGTACGTCTTATAAATTATACTATGGCAAAACAAACCGTTAAAGAATTAGAAACTTCTGTTGATTTTGAAACATTTAAATCAGAAGTTTTATCAGATTTTCGTTTAGCTTGTGTTTCGAGAGAAGCTTCATTACTTGGTAGAAGAGAAGTTTTGACCGGTAAAGCAAAATTCGGGATTTTTGGCGATGGTAAAGAATTAGCGCAAATTGCGTTAGCGAAACAATTTCAATTAGGAGATTTCAGATCAGGCTATTACAGAGATCAAACGTTAATGATGGCGATTGATCAATTAACTGTTCAACAATATTTTGCAGGATTGTATGCTCATACTGACGTAGAAAAAGAACCACTTTCTGCAGGTCGTCAAATGGGAGGTCATTACTCAACACGAAATTTAGATGAAAACGGTGAATGGAAAAATTTAATGGAGCAGCGAAATAGCTCTTCAGACATCTCTCCAACAGCTGGTCAAATGCCTCGTTTACTTGGTTTAGCTCAAGCTTCTAAAGTTTATAGAAATAACCCTGCACTTTCAGAATTAGAAGAATTTAAGAAGTTCACTAACGGAGGAAACGAAGTTGCATTCGGAACAATTGGTGATGCTTCAACTTCTGAAGGTCCTTTTTGGGAAACAATCAATGCAGCTGGTGTTTTACAAGTTCCTATGGTAATGTCAGTTTGGGATGACGGTTATGGTATCTCAGTTCCACGCCATCACCAAACAACAAAAGATAGTATTTCTGAAGCACTTTCAGGAATGCAACGAACTAAAGATAAGCCAGGTTATGAAATTTTCTTGACAAAAGGTTGGGATTATGTTCACATGTGTGAGACGTATGAAAAAGCAGTTAAAATTGCGAGAGAACAACATATTCCCGTTTTAGTTCATGTGAAAGAAGTAAATCAACCACAAGGTCACTCTACTTCCGGTTCTCATGAGCGTTACAAATCAGAAGAACGTTTAAAATGGGAAATTGAATTTGATTGTATCAACAAATTCAAAGAATGGATTTTAAATTTCAATGCAGATGGATTAACGATTGCTTCTCTTGAAGAAATTGAAGAAATTCAAAAAGAAGCGAAAACATATGTAAGAGATCAAAAAAGTGCTGCTTGGAAAGATTATAGCGATGCAATCAAAACTGATTTAAATACTGCTTTATCTCTTTTAAAAGCTGTTGCTACTGAAAGTTCAAATGGTGTTTTCATTGATAAAGAAATAGAATCATTGGAAAGAGCAATGGAACCAATTCGCAAGGATATTTTGAATACTTGTAGAAAAGTATTGAAAATGATTCGTGAAGAAAAAATTCCTACTAAAATTGCTTTATCTGCTTGGATTAAACAACAAATAGATACAAATTTCGAACGTTATAGTTCGCATTTACATTCTCAATCAGCAAAAGCGGCATTAGTGATTGAACCAGTTGCACCTTCTTACGAAGATACTCCTGTAATGGAAGATGGTCGAATTATTTTGAGGGAGAATTACCGTAAACTTTTTGAAAAATATCCTCAAGCGTTAATTTTTGGTGAAGATGCTGGAAAAATTGGTGGTGTAAATCAATCTTTAGAAGGTTTACAGGATCAATTTGGAGAGCTTAGAATTTCAGATACTGGTATTCGTGAATGTACGATTATTGGTCAAGGAATCGGAATGGCAATGAGAGGTTTGCGTCCTATTGCTGAGATTCAATACCTAGATTATTTGTTATATGCTGTTCAAGTAATGTCAGATGATTTAGCTACTGTTCAATACAGAACGAAAGGCGGACAAAAAGCACCATTAATTATTAGTACACGTGGACATCGTTTAGAAGGGATTTGGCATTCAGGAAGTCCAATGGGGATGATTGTAAATGCCTTAAGAGGTATTTACGTTTGTACACCTAGAAATATGACAAAAGCAGCTGGTTTCTATAATTTATTAATGGAATCTGATGATACCGCTTTAGTAATTGAACCATTGAATGGTTACAGAGCGAAAGAACCAACTCCAACAAATATTGGGGAGTTTAAAATTCCTTTAGGTATCCCTGAAGTTGTTCGTCAAGGAACTGATCTAACAATAGTATCATATGGTTCAACATTCAATTTATGTGAAGTAGCAGTAAAACAATTAGAGGAGGTTGGTATCTCAATTGAATTGATTGATGTGCAAACTTTGATTCCATTTGATATCAATCATATGATTAAAGCATCACTTGAAAAAACAAATAGGTTATTAATTATAGATGAGGACGTTAGCAGTGGTGCAACAGCTTATATGTTAGACAAAATCTTAGTAGAACAAAAAGCATTTATTCATTTAGATTCTATTCCAGAAACATTGAGTTCAAAAGATCACCGACCTGCATATGGAACAGATGGTGATTATTTCTCAAAACCAAGTATTGATGACATTTTCGAAAAAGCATATTCTATCTTAAGTGAAGTTGATCCAAAATTATACCCTTCACTTTATTAAGATCTATTTTAAGCATTTTAAAGCTGTTCATTGTGAACAGCTTTTTTTTTAATTATAAAATTCTTAAATTACGCTTATGATAAAATTTAAATTATGAAATGTATATTTATTCTTTTTATTGGCTTTTTAATTTCAACTGTAATATATTCATTTGAAATTAATCTAAATTCTAATAACGGTATTCGATCAAATCCAATTAATCAAACCATAAAAAATAATTCTTATTCGATGGCATTAATCCCATGCATGCATTGCGGCGATAAATTTCCAAATAAAAATTTTGTTTGGTGGGTTTGTGATAAATGTGGTTTTAGAATAGATCAAAAATGCATTTCAAAACATGGTAAGGGTTTTAAATGTAGTAAATGTAGTTTTGGTCAAATCAAAAGAGTTCAATTCTAGATTTATTTCATTCTGAAATCTAAACAATTTATTTTAATATTTATTTGAAGTAATTTTGTAAATTAACATATTAATCAATATTTTAATTATATTTTTTAAATGAGAAAAAAGTATTTAGTTTATTGATTTGTTTTTTAGTAGATGTTACTGTTGATGGGGACATCTTTAGTTGGAAAATTGTTAAATAATTGAAATTTTAGATATGTGGAAATGTGGAAATTGCTCTGAAAATGTAGAAGATAATTTTGATATTTGTTGGAATTGCAACTATGATAAAAATGGTTCAATGAATACTTTTGAAACAATTCAAAAAAATCAAATTCATCAAGAACAATTAAAAGAAATTATTACAAAAAATAAAAATTCACATAATCTAGAAATCAATCCTTACAATATTAGAGAGGCTGGTAAAGCATTAAAAAGTATTGTTTCATTAGTAATATCTTTGTTCTTTATCACAGTTGCTGGATTCTTAATAATATTTTTGTCTGGTGATCCTCAAATTGCTAATATAGCTTACATTGTAATGGGGATTCTTCATTTAGTATTTTATATTTTGTGTTTAATTTTCATCCATGATGCAGGTGATAATTTACAAAAATCAGTAACTGAGAAAATTATTAAGAAGTCTTAATTAGAGAAGAGTATTTTATTATTTCGGCTAATTTGTTTTAACTAATTTGTTAAATTTATCAAAATTTTAAAACATGATTAAAAGATTAAAAATTACATACGCCTTGTATAATTTCTTTCAAAGAAAACAATTGGCTCATAATGTTCCTCTTTATCGTAAAATTGGTCTAAAAAAATTCTACTTTTCTCCAGTTTCAAGTGAAGATTTTATAAATCGTGATAGTACTTTATTGAATAGTGAAACAACTAATACACCATTAACTGAAACTGATTTTTATAAAGAAGCTGATACAATTACGAAAGAGAATATTTTGCAATTTGAGGAAAATGGCTACATCATTATTAAAAATTATCTCTCTGAAAATCAAGTAGACGAGATAAATTCATTAATTGATAATGGTTTGAAGAATCAAACTTTAAAATTTAAGAATCGAAATAAAATCATGTTTGCCATTCACCAATTTCCATTACTAGAAAAAATTGGAATGGATGCAAAATTAATGACTTTGCTTTCTACGTTAATTAAAGGTAAGGCAAAATTGTTTCAGAGCATTAATTTCATCAATGGTAGCGAACAAAAAACACATTCGGATAGTTTTCACATGACGACCTTTCCTTTAGGTGGACTAGTTGGGGTTTGGGTTGCTTTAGAAGATATTCATATGGAAAATGGTCCTTTACATTATTATAAAGGAAGTCATAAATTACCTTACTATATGAATTCAGATTACGATAATGAAGGAAATTTTCTTTTTATTGGTAACAAAGGGTACGTTGAATATGAAAAATTAATCGAGAAAAAAATTGTTGAGCAAAATTTAACCAAAGAAATTTTTACAGCTAAAAAAGGTGATATTTTGATTTGGCATGCGAATCTATTTCATGGTGCCGAAACGCATTTAGATAAATCCAAAACAAGAAAAAGTATGGTTTTTCATTATTTCAATGAAAAAGCTATTTGTTACCATGAAATAACGCAACGCCCTTCGTTGTTCAAATAATTGAAGCGACTAAAAATGATTACAACCAAGGTTCATTTAGGTGACTATTTACCTCTAACTTGTTCAAGAAAAGGCACTTGTTGTCATGGAAATCAAGTATTTTTAAATCCTTGGGAAATTGTTTCTTTAGCAAATGAGAAAAAATGTTCAGTTACAGAATTTATTGAGAATTATACAGATTTAAAAGGTTTGAAATTGCGATTTGATGGAGTAAAAAATCAAATCGGTAAAGCAGCTTGCAATTTATACATAGATGATTTTGGATGCAGCGTTCATAAAGGCCGCCCCCTCGCCTGTCGTTTGTTTCCGATTGGAAGACAAATTCAACAAAATGAAATTCATTACATCTATCAAGGAACTGAATTCCCTTGTTTGAATGGTTGTTCGGAAGTTCTTGAATTACCAAAAATTACGGTAAACGATTATTTATCTGGACAAGAAACTGATTTGTACGAACAAGCTCAAGATGAATATTTAGAAGTGATGCAGAATTTAGCGGATATTGCTTTCTCTTTACTTTTAGATACAAAATTAGCAGAGAGCAATGAACCTGAAACATTGATTGAATGGCGAAAAATGAGTCATGAGTCAATAGAGCAAATTTTAAATCGAATTGATTCAGAATGGTTGCAATTAGTTATGAATCCATCAATTAATGAATTCGCACATGAACCAATTGAATTTGCAAGAAAACATAACGAACTACTTCAATCGAAAGCTCAAGAGCAATTTGGAATGTTAGATAGTTTATTTGAATTAAGTAAAGCTTCTATTCAAATAATGGCTTTAACCTTATTCCTAGCAAAAGGAATCGGTGCAAATCCAACTACTTTAATTGAGTTTTGGATTGAGACAGCTAAAAAACATGGAGCACAAGAATAATATTAAATTGAACTATTAAAGTATCATATGAATCCAAAAGTTGATGAATATTTAGGGAAGGCAAACAAATGGCAAGATGAACTTATTAAATTAAGAGAAATAGTTTCTGATTGTCAGCTTGTTGAAGAGTTAAAATGGAAAGTTCCGTGTTATACAATCAATGGAAAAAATATTGTTCTGATTCATGCTTTTAAAGAATATTGTGCTTTACTTTTCATGAAAGGTTCACTGTTAAAAGATTCGAAAAACATTCTTTTTCAACAAACGGATAATGTTCAGTCAGGAAGACAAATTAGATTTACGAATATTCAAGAAATAATTGATTTAGAAGCTGATTTAAAAGCTTATATTTTCGAAGCAATTGAAGTTGAAAAAGCAGGATTGAAAATTGAATATAAAAAAACAGAAGATTTTGAAATGCCTGAAGAATTTCAAATCGTTTTAAATGAAAATCAAGAGATTAAAGCTGCGTTTGATGCATTGACTCCAGGTAGACAAAAAGGATATTTATTACATTTCTCAGGTGCAAAACAATCGGCTACAAGAAATTCAAGAATCGAAAATTCAATTGATCGAATTTTGAAAGGAAAAGGTTTAAATGACTGCACTTGTGGTCTTTCGAAAAGAATGCCCAATTGTGATGGTTCTCATAAACAACTCAACAATCATTAAAATGGATCATTCAATTTTATATAAAGAAAAACAGCGTTTTAACCAATGGAGGATTTGGTTGATAATTATTGTTGTAAATAGTATTTTTATTTATGGTGTTTTCCAACAAGTATTTAATGGTAAACCATTTGGTGATAAACCAATGTCAAACGTTTCTTTATTAATAATAAATATTACTTTTTTCATACTTTCTCTTTTATTTATAACCTTTAACTTAGAGACAACAATAAAAGTAGATGGAATTTATATTAGATTTTTCCCAATTCATCGAAAATTGAAATTTTTACCTTGGACAAGTTTATCAAAGGTTTATTTACGTTCTTATTCACCTTTAAAAGAGTTTGGTGGTTGGGGTTTTCGATATAGTTTAACTGGTAAAGGAAAAGCATACAATATTTCTGGCAATAATGGACTTCAACTTGAATTTGAGAATGGAAAAAAATTGTTGTTAGGCACAAATAATCCTGATAAACTTTTAAAGGTGTTAAAAACGTTAAATCAAATAAAAGAATAAATCTATTTATTTTTTACTTGAAAAGCATTGAAATCATTGAAAACATCACTTGACATCTTTTACAATTACGATAAAAGTTCATTTAATTGAAAAAGCAATAGCTAATCTGAAAAACTTGCTGAAATTTTAGCTTAATAAGTGATCATTTCGACTTATTCTCGCATTTTTTTGGTTTCATTGAAATAAATACTGATTTTTGTACTAATTATGAAGAAAAAAGTTGAAATTCTCGCTCCTGCAAAGAACTTATTGCAAGGAATGTTAGCTATTAATTCTGGTGCTGATGCTGTATATATCGGAGCTCCTCAATATGGTGCTCGATCTAATGCTACAAATTCAATCGAAGACATAGCTGAATTAGTAAAGTATGCTCATTTATTCAAAGCACAAGTATTCGTTGTAATCAATACTATTTTGTATGACAATGAATTAGATGATTGTAAAAAGTTAATTTATCAATTATACGATATTGGAGTCGATGCTTTAATTGTTCAGGATATGGCAATTATGGAAATGGACTTGCCTCCTATTGTAATTCATGCTAGTACGCAAGCAAATAACCGTGATCCAAAACATGTGAAGTTCTTGAAAGATGCTGGTATGCAACGCGTTGTTTTAGCGAGAGAATTGAACTTAGATCAAATTAGAGAAATTCACGAAGCAACTGATGTTGAGTTAGAATTTTTCGTTTCAGGAGCACTATGCGTTTCTTTTAGTGGAAATTGCTATATGAGTATCGCAGGTGGTGAACGAAGCGCTAACAGAGGCTCATGCGCTCAAAACTGTAGATTACCATACAACTTAACAGACGGAACAGGAAAAACGTTAATTGCGAATAGTCACTTGTTGTCTATTAAAGATTTAGATTTATCAGATCAATTACCTAATTTAATTGAAGCTGGAGTTACATCTTTTAAAATAGAAGGACGTTTGAAAGACTTGGTTTACGTTAAGAACAATGTTTCTTACTTACGTCAAAAATTAGATGCTTTTTTAGAAAACAACGAACAATTTACGAAAGCTTCTTCAGGAAAAACACTTTTCAACTTTGACCCTCAAATGGATAGAAGTTTCAATAGAGGTTATACGGATTACTTCGTTAATAAACGAAAAGAGAAAATTGGTTCTTGGGAAACTCCAAAATCAAAAGGACAATATATAGGTAAAGTTACCGATATTACTCCAAAAGGCTATTTCATTGAAAATGCAGACCAATTGAACAATGGAGATGGTTTGTATTTTTTGAATGAAAGTGGTGAAGGCGACGGTGTTCAAATTAATGTGGTTTTAAACAGTTTGGTTGTTCCGAATAATTACAAGCCAATTGCAATTGGAACAGATATTTATAGAAATTCAGATGCAGCGTTTAATAAAATTGTAGAGCGTGATGATGCAACGATTCGTAAAATCAGTGTTGAATTAACGTTCTCAGAAACAGCGAATGGTTTCCAATTAGTTGCCATTGATGAAGACGGACATGAAAGCAAATCAACATTCGAAATAGAAAAAACTCCTTCTACGAAAGGCGAAGTGATCATCGATGAGATTAAAAAGAATTTAACGAAAACAGGAAATACTCCATTTACAGTTGAACAAGTAAACGTAGAATTTTCAAATACGTGGTTTTTACCAACTTCAAAAGTAAATGAAATCCGAAGAGAAGTATTAGATAATTTGATCGATATTCGACTAAATGAATACCATAGAGAAGAGTTTCAGATTCAAAAAACAGATCATCCCTACCCTGTTTCAGTCTTGGATTTCACATACAATGTTTCTAATAAATTAGCTAGAGCATTTTACAAACGTCACGGTGTAACTGAAATTGAAAAAGCTTTTGAATTACAATGGGACCCAGGTAAATCAAGGGTAATGACAACAAAATATTGTGTGAAGTACGAATTAGGTAAATGTGCTCGATTCCAACGAGAAACAATGGGAGAAAAAGTCGTTGAGCCGTTAACATTGACGCATGGTGAAAATGAATACAAATTGAAATTCAATTGCAAGCCATGTGAAATGGAAATCTGGGAAAAAGATGCTGATTTAGAATTCATTGACGAAGATGAACAAATGCTGAAATGAAATTATAATTTTAG